>CAZNQG010000143.1:0-6660 GCA_964575235.1 uncultured Bacteroides sp. | reverse complement strand
AGCTTATGCTCCGGACCTGCCTTTCATCCCTCTGCTGGCGGTCAACAGCGGTACGGTCCCCGGGCATAACTTTCCGGCCGGCCCGGTCGAGTACCTTTTCATGTTCTCTGTGGTATTTTGCACGGTGATCACGTCCGGATCCCTGCGCAAATAACCCCGTGCCGGTCAGCAGCAGCACGAGCATCATCAGGGTAGAATTTATTTTCATGTTAAAAGGATTAAAAGATCTTAAAGTGCGTAAATATATAACTTTTATTTTCACCCGACAAAATCTGCAACCGGGTATTTCACTTAAAATCAATATTTTTTAAACATGGGAATAAAAAACCTGCCGCCCTGTACGGACGGCAGGTGCTTGAAACCAACCTATATATGGCCGGGTATCTGTCCTCGAGGGCCAGGTGTGATCCCGGCTTCCGGATGCCCCGGCCGGGAACCTAAAATCTGCCTCTATGCTGAATCCCTCGCCCGGGATAATGCCGGGCATGGATCTTTCTTCCATGCATCTTGCCGGAATGGGCATCAAAGATGGCTTTCTGGTCTTCATCGAGGAGGGACCGAATCCGGATCCTGCTTTCGATTTCCCGGACCCTGATCTTTGTCACGAGCTTGCCGTTTGTCTCGACCAGGCTTGCAATTTCATCCATATCCGGATTGTCCCGGTGTAACAGGGCATTGATCTTTGCCCGGTTGATCTGTAACTCATCCTTCCAGGGCTGAGTTTCCTTTGTTGTGGCAAGGCGTATTTCTTTCATCTCCGCCTTTTGCTCATCGCTCAGGTTCATTGCGGGGAAATTTTTCTGATCCCTTTGCTGATAAGGACGCTGGCCTGGCTCCGGTTGAGCAAGCAAGCCCAGGGAGATCCCGGACAATAAAACGGCTCCAAGGAGCGCTTTGGGATTTATAATGTTCATTTTCATGGCGTAGGATTTAAATGTTGAATTCCTGTTATCTGACTCTTAGATGTTTGGAAGCCAGCAGGGTTTAATCCGGTTCCGGATAAATCCATCCAGCGGGTAGAAGGGCCTGACTATTTTTCAGCAAAGATTTCCAGGCTTTTCCGGATGTTGGGATCAATCTCGTGGATGATGGGGTAGTATCCTATGTTGTCCAGGATAAATCGTGCAACGTAGGCATTCAGGTAGGTGGAGATGACGTGCTGGGAAAGTATGATGTCTTCGGTGGTCGCCTTAACGCCTTTCTTTTCGGCGTAATCCACGAATTGTTCATAAACCTTCTGGTTGCGCAGATAACGGACCAGGGCACGGTGGTCATGGATCCCGTTCATCTTGCTGCGGTTGTTGTCAGCATATTTAAAAGAAAAGCGGTATATCAGTCCCCGGTTGCTAACCCTGGTAAAATATTCCGTGTACAGGGCAGTGTCAACCGGAATGAAGATATCCGGCATGATGCCGCCTCCGCCGTAAACCGTTTTACCTCCCGGCGTGGTGTACTTCAGGGAATCTGCGAAACGGATGCTGTCGACGTATATGAACTCCCCGCGTTCGTACCTTTGCTGCACCTCATGTATATAATTGTCAAGACCGTTTTCGTAAGGTTTCTGTATGCACCTTCCGGTGGGTGTATAGTACCTTGCGATGGTAAGCCTGAGGGCTGATCCGTCCGAAAACATGGTTTGTTGCTGAACCAGTCCCTTCCCGAAAGAACGCCTGCCCAGGATCAATCCCCTGTCGTTATCCTGGATGGCACCCGCCAGTATTTCGCTTGCAGATGCCGTACCTTCGTCTATCAGGATGATCACTTCATGATCCAGGAGCTCTCCTTTGGAGGTGGCAAAAACATCCTGCCTGGGTTGTGCATGTCCCTCGGTATACACGATGAGCTTTCCGGCAGGAAGGAATTGATCGGCAATTTCGGTTGCGGCGTTGAGGTATCCACCGCCGTTCCATCGGAGGTCCAGGATAAGCTTTTTCATCCCCTGCTCGTTCAAAGTATCTACAGCACGCAGGAACTCACTCAGTGTGCTCTTTGAAAATTCACTGATCTTGATGAATCCGATATCTTCGGTCAGCATATAACCAATGTCAACGCTGGTGATGGGAATCCGGTCCCTCGTGATCTCAAATTCCAGCAATTCGTCGATACCCCTCCTGGCAATGGATACCGTGACCCTGGTTCCCATCTTTCCTTTCAACATTTTAACGATGTCGTTCGAGGAGCGGTGAACCCCGGCAACCAGGGAGTCGTTTACCCTTATGATCCGGTCCCCCGGCAATATGCCTATCTTCTCGGATGGACCGTTCAGGGTGGTGTTCAGGATGAAAACCGTGTCGTCCTGCATGTTGAACATTACGCCGATTCCGCTGAAGTTCCCCTCCAGCGGCTCATTGTAGGCTGCAAGGTCCTCTGCAGGGATGTAAACCGAATGGGGATCCAGGTGCTTCAGGATATCCGGGATGGTGCTTTCGATCAGGTCGTGGCGGTTGATGGAGTCAACGTATTCCTTGGCGATATAGTCGATGACCCCGCTGATCTTGTTGGTTTTCGGGTAAACGTAGAATCTGTCCTGTTCGGATACCCGGTTTAACCGGTTCCCGATCAGCATACCGCCTACCAGGAAAAGGGCAAGCAGCAGGGGAAGGATGATATTAACCCTGGTCTTTTTCATGTTCCCGGCACCTCGCTGATTTTCACAATTTCGATGCCGGCTTTTTCCAGCAGTTCAATCCCGTCTGTTATCCGGTATTCATCCTCGTAAACCACCCGTTTGATCCCGGACTGGATGATCAGCTTGGCACAATCCATGCAGGGCGAGTCGGTGATATAGAGGGTCGAGCCTTCACTGCTGTTGTTCGATTTGGCAACCTTGGTTATGGCGTTGGCTTCTGCATGCAGGACGTAAGGTTTGCTCTGGCCGTTTTCGTCCTCGCATTCATTTTCAAAGCCTGCAGGTGTTCCGTTATACCCGTCCGAAATGATCATGCGGTCTTTCACCAGGAGGGCGCCGACCTGCCTGCGCTTGCAATATGAATTTTTCGCCCAGATCCGGGCCATCTGAATATACCGCAGGTCGAACTGCTGCTGCTTTTCCTTGCTGTTTTTCATACCGAGCAGCAAAGTTAATTATAAATCGTAATAAATGACTGCCGGCGCCGATTTTAGATCCCTGAACGGGATTTTTCAAGCAGCCTGTTCAATTCCTTGATCTCGGACGGATCCAGGTTCCCGAGCAGTTTGTCTTCCATGGTCTTGATTGCGTCCATGCCGGCAAGCACCCGTAGACCCTTTTCTGTGATAGAGATGCTTTTCCGGCGACGGTCGGACTTATTTTCGTCTCTCACCGCCAGCTTTTTATGGTATAAATTGTCGACGATACGGCTTACGTTTGAATTTCTGTCGATCATTCGCTCCCTGATGAAGCTCAGGTTTACATCCGTGTCACGGTACCTGCGAAGAACCCTTAATATGTTGTATTGCTGCGGGGTCAAATCGTTCGCCTTAATAATGGTATGGATCTCGTCCATGATCCGGCTTGCGGTATACAGCAGGTTGATAAGGCCTCTGTGATAATCGTTCCGGAACACTCCTTTCAGTTCGGTTTCGAGTGACATTCAGGGGTGGTTTAGAAGAAAGCCAACGGCAATCCCATGACTGAACATGGGACAGCCGTTTAAGCGTTTTTAATCGGGTCTATGCTCCTAAAGTAATGAAGAAAAAACGAATGTAGCGGACTGCTAAGGTTATTTTTGGGCCTTAACGAGCTGGACCCTGCAGACAATCTCAACTTCATTTCCCACCAGCAGGTTCCCGTTTTCCAGGGTATTGTTCCAGGTCAAGCCGAAATCCTCCCGGTTCAGCTGGCCTGTAACCTTGAAACCGGCCTTTGTGTTCCCCCAGGGATCCTTGGCAATGCCGTTGAAAATTGCATCGAGGGTTATCTCCCTGGTAACGCCGTGCATGGTAAGGTCCCCGGTGACGGCGTATTTATTATCGCCGGCCTTTTTCATGGATTTGCTCCTGAAGGTTATCTCCGGGTATTTTTCTGCGTCGAAGAAATCCGCACTCCTCAGGTGGTTGTCGCGCCTTTCGTTTTCGGTATTGATGCTGTTGACATCGATGCTGAATTCGATGCTTGCATCGGAGAAGTCCTCTTTTCCGGCCAGCACTTGCCCGTCGAAACTGTGAAACTTTCCGGTTACCTCGGTGATGACCATATGGCTGATCTCGAATTCCACGGAGGTATGGGAAGCGTCAAATGACCACTTGGACTGGGCGTTCAGCGTAACGGCTACAAGCCCTGCGATTATGGAAAAAACAATTTTCTTCATGTTGATAAAGTTTTGATTTTAAAGGGCCAAATATACACGTTAGGACAATATATGTTATAACACATAATTAATTTAACGAATTAATAACATCCAGTAATGCAGATGGTGCGGGGGATCCAGGGTTTATTTGGGACGTAGGTTACCGGCGGCCGAGTTCCTTACGGTATTTCCGGATCAGTTGATTAACGTCCACGTCCGCCTTCTTGGTGGTATTGTATTGCAGTTCGAGGTACTGCCATTTGTCCCCGTAGTCGTCCGTAATGGTGATGGACTCGCCTATCCTCTCGCCGTTTATCAGGAGGTTCAGTGTGTTTCCCGTTGACAGGGCCATAAAAACATAACGTTTCACCCTGATCTCATTGAAGTATTCCCAGTCATAGAGGAACAGTTCATAACGCTCCACCGTATCCGGGTAATTCGGATCCCTGAAGATGACCATGTCCCCGTTTTCGTCCTCGCCGGTGGACCGGTAGGTGAAGATGTCGTAATCCATGTAAACGGTATCGTGAACGATCACTTCGTTGCCGCCTCCCTTTTCACAGCCCTGAAACACAATGGCAGCCAGGAACAGCACGCTGATTATCGGCAGTATTTTTTGCATCGGAATATTGTCCAGTTAAAATGCGTTATCTATAGTCCGGTGTGAAGATAGATAAAACACAGGAAAAAAATCCCGCAGACGGAATCATGCGGGATCTATAATAAGGATCGGTACCCGGAGCCGGGATCGAACCGGCAAGGGCAAAGCCCACTGGTTTTTGAGACCAGCGCGTCTACCAATTCCGCCATCCGGGCAGGAAGGTATGGGTTTAGCCCTGCGAAGATAATAGATTTGGGAGTGTGGTGCAAGGGCCGGGGATGGTCCATCCTGCTTTTTAACATCCGGCATAGAGACGTCAGGCCGTTCGGAAATCAATATTTTTACTGACCTGAAAAACCAAATCAATTCTACCATGGACCTCAGCAAATACGATATCAGTGGAATCCTTGACAGGCTTGGAATCAAGGAAATGAATCCGGGTGCCACCACCGGCCTTTCCTGGATGAAAACCAGCGGCGATGTAACGGAATCGGTTTCACCTATAGACGGGAATGTGATCGCCAGGGTCACCAATGCCGGTACGCAGGAATATGAAAGCGTGATCCGGGCGGCCCAGAAGGGGTTTGAAGAATGGCGCATCTGGCCGGCACCGAAAAGGGGGGAGGTAGTCCGGCAGATCGGGCTGGCGCTGCGGGAAGCGAAAAACGACCTTGGTTTCCTGGTATCCCTGGAGATGGGCAAGATCTACCAGGAGGGACTGGGGGAGGTCCAGGAAATGATCGATATATGCGATTTTGCCGTGGGACAGGCGAGGCAGCTTTACGGCTTTACCATGCAATCCGAGAGACCCAGGCACCGGATGTACGACCAGTACCATCCACTGGGGGTCGTCGGGGTGGTCAGTGCGTTCAATTTCCCGGTTGCGGTCTGGGCCTGGAACACCATGATCGCGGCCGTTGCCGGCGACTCCATCGTCTGGAAACCCAGTTCCAAAACGCCCCTGACCGCCGTAGCCTGCCATAACATCATCCAGAAGGTGCTGGTGGAGAACCGGGTACCGGAAGGAGTGTTCAGCCTGGTGATCGCCCGCTCCTCGGTAATGGGCGACAACTTTGCGGCCGACCCGACGATCCGGTTAATGTCCGTGACCGGGTCCACAGCCGTTGGGAAACGGATCTCTGCCATCTGCGGGAAACGCCTGGCCGGCACCATCATGGAACTGGGCGGGAATAATGCCATCATCGTCTCCAGGGAAGCGGACCTGGATATGGCGATCCCGGCCATTGTATTCGGGGCGGTGGGAACCACCGGGCAGCGCTGTACATCCACCCGCCGGCTGATTATTCACGATGATGTTTACGAGAGGGTGAAAGACCGGCTGATCCATGCATACAAGCAGGTATCGAAGAAAATCGGAAACCCGCTGGACCCCGGCATCCTGGTCGGGCCGATGATCGATACGGGTGCCGTAACCATGTTCCGCGAGGCGATCGGGAAGGTAAAGGAGCACGGGGGCAAAATCCTTTTCGGAGGGGAAACACCGGAAGGCGGGGATTATACATCGGGCAACTATGTTGTACCGGCCCTGGCCGAAGCGGAAAACCACTGGGAGATCGTCCAGGAAGAAACCTTTGCACCTTTACTTTACCTGATGAAATACACGAATTTCGAGGATGCCCTGGCCATGAACAACAATGTGCCGCAGGGATTATCCTCGGCCATTTTTACCCTGGACCTGCGTGAGGCGGAACTTTTCCTCTCAAGCGTCGGATCGGACTGCGGCATTGCCAATGTGAACATCGGCACCTCAGGTGCCGAAATCGGAGGGGC
>CAZNQG010000142.1:0-6899 GCA_964575235.1 uncultured Bacteroides sp. | reverse complement strand
TTACTAAAATTTATCATAATAATATTTGGATTTTAAAACAGTACCTGACATCGCGAAGCTATGTAGCGCCGTTCCGATATCCCGGAGGTACCGAAATTTCAGAAGGCGGCTTTTTTAACAATGCCTCCGTTTGGGCTACGGATTAAACGCCGGGATAAATCCTTGTTTGTGGATTTGCGTCAGGACTGGACCGTGCCCTTGACCCAGAGAATGGTCCTGGGATGCTTGGGATCGTTGGAAATTACGGTGATGGTTTTATTCTGATTGCCCACCTTTCCTCGGGAATCGAATATCACCCTCATCGTGGTACTCTTGCCTGCCGGGATAACGTCATCGGTCGGATTCACGGCCGTGCATCCGCAGCTTGCTTTGACCTTGCGTATATAAAGGTCCGACTTCCCGTTATTGCTGATGGTGAATATATGTTCCACCTTTTCACCCTGCTTGATGTCTGCAAAGTTAAAGGTGTTGTTGTCAAACGCGATCGTGGGAGCATTTGCCTTCTGCTCCGGTGTCAGGGAACTGAAATCCTCCTCGATGGTGGCGCTGACCGTAAGCCGGTTGGCGGCGTTGGTCTGCCCGTCAAGCACAACGTTGACCCGGTCGATGACAAATCCCCAGTCGTTTTTCATCCTGGAGTCATAAATACCTGCGATGACGCCCTTTTCTCCCGGTTGTAAAATTTCCGGATTGGCCACAAGTTTAAGATGGGGGGGAACACGATCGAAGCCGATTTTAACGGGCTGGTCTGATACGTTTACGATATCGACCTGTTGACTTCCCTTGGAATCTTTAACGACCCTGGCAAAACTCATGTGATTGGTCATCAGCCTTATCTTATTGCCCATGTTGTAACGGTAAACATCTTCAAGCGTTTTGGGCTTGGGTTCCACATCCCCTTTTATGGTGAGAACGACGGTCGGTGTGGTGGCGTTCGATGTGACCGTTATCGTCTTGCTGAAAGGTCCCGGGCGGTTCTTGGGATTATAGGTGGCACTTACAAAGCCTTTCTTCCCGGGAAGTACAGGCTCCTTGGACCAATTGGGCGAGGTGCAGCCACAACTGGCTCGTACCTGCTGGATAATAAGGGGTTGACTGCCTGTGTTCGTGAATGCGAAATTCACAGTAACCGGGCCATCTGCTTCCTTGATTTTGCCAAAATCATGCACACTGAAATCAAAGGACATGTTTGCATCCTTGGTCTGAGCATTCAACAAGATCAGCGGGATGAAAAGTAAATACGGAATTATGAATGCTTTTTTCATCTTCATAGGATTTGAGGGTAAAATTCGAACAACAAAAATAATAAATATCTGTTTAATTCATAAGCAACGACACGTTTTCGAATTCAATGGTTGCTTGACGTTATTGATTAAATTATCGTTAAATTTGCCTTGCCCCGGCATTGTAAGCATCCCTTGAACATGATCCGAATACTCTGCAAGCACGGTGCGACCTTTGTCATTTTCCTGATGATTTCCTTCCAACTATCAGGCCAGTTTTACTATGGAACCCAGATGAGTTTCGGTAAAAACCGGGTGCAATACAACGATTTTTACTGGTATTATTACCGCTACGACAAATTCGACACCTATTTCAACCAGCAGGGAAAGGCTCTTGCCAACTACACAGCCGATTTTCTTTCCGAGGAGATCACCCGGGCGGAAGAGTTTTTTGACTATACCCTCGAGAACCGTTTGATCTTCATCGTTTATAACAAACTGACCGATTTCAGGCAGAGCAACATCGGGTTGATCTCGGGCCAGGAAGTATTCAACACGGGAGGAATCACCAAAGTCATCCGGAATAAGGTCTTCATCTACTTTGACGGGGATCACAAGAAATTCGAGCAGCAGATATCCGCGGCCATCGCAGAGGTGATCATCAACGAAATGCTATACGGGAACGACTTCAGGGAGAACTTTACCAATTCAACCCTGATCAACCTGCCGGACTGGTATATGAAGGGATTGATCTCGTATATGTCGAGGGACTGGGATTTCGAGGTGGAGAATTTCGTAAGGGACGGCATACTCAGCGGTGAATATGCGCGGTTTAACTGGCTTACGGGGGATGACGCCAAATACGCCGGGCACAGTTTCTGGAAATACATTGCTGAAACATACGGGGAATCCGTGATACCCAATATTCTTTACCTGACCCGGATCAATAAGAATGCCAACAGCGGTTTCCTGTATGTCATCGGTTTCTCCATCAAGGATTTGTCCAGCGACTGGATGGCCTATTACCGGGCACAGTACGATGAATCCCTGACAGAACGTGAATTACCGACTGAAGGAAAGCTGCTTAAAAAACCAAACAAGCGCAGGGTTTACAACCAGGTAAAGATCAGTCCCGACGGAAGCATGATCGCTTACGCCACGAATGAACTCGGACAGTACAGGATATTCCTGTACGATACCCGGACGGGAAAAACAAAGCAGATCCTGAAGCGCGAACACCGCCTTGACCAGATCCCGGACCATACCTATCCCATCATTGCCTGGCATCCGACGGGACGCATTTTGTCGTTCATTACCGAGGAGGAGGGCGGGATCAGGCTGTATTACTACATACTGGAAACAGAAGAGCTGAGCGAGCGGAACGTGATCTTCTTCGAAAAGATCCTGGATTTCGATTATTCCGACGACGGATTCAAGATCGTGCTGTCCGGGATCAACCGGGGACAATCGGATATTTACGTGCATACCATAGCCGCAGGTACCAACGAGCGGCTCACGCAGGACATTTACGACGACTTCAATCCCAGGTTCATCAACAATTCCAGGCAAATCGTATTCTCCTCCAACCGGCCCCAGGATACAACCGATTACCACGTTCCGGGAAAGCCCCTCAACAGCCGTTACCTTTCGCATAATCTTTATGTCATCGATTATGCCAGCCGTAAGAAAGAAATACGCAAAATCTCGGAACATCATTTTATCAACGATGTGGAGCCGTACGCCATCGGCCCCAACAAATTCACATACCTGAGCGACCGCAACGGGATCGTGAACCGTTTCGTTGCGGATTTCGACAGCACCATTGCCTACATCGATACGGTCACCCACTACCGTTACTACACCCAATCCTACCCGGTAACCAATTATACCAGGAACATACTCGAGCAAGATTACAATCCGCAGACGGGCCAGTATGCCGAAATCATCTTCCACGACGAGCGTTACTACATCTACAGGGATGAACTGGATCCGGGTCCGCCCTCCTTCGGCGGGGAATTCGCCAATACGGAATTCAGGGACGAATACACCCGGAAACTCCGGGAAATAGACAGCCTGAAAAGGGTCAGGAAGGAAGTCATTTCCATTGCTGAACTAGCCGATAACCGGATTATTACAGGAATGATGGATACCATCAGCCTGGATCGGCAGGTTATCGACATCAACAATTATGTCTTTGAACAGGAAAAACTCAATTACTACAACGAGCGGTTCGCCGGCGACAACGTAAACCTCGTTCTGGATACCACGGTATTCGTGCGGCCGACACCGAGGATCTATGAGACGGCCTTTTATACCAACTTTGTCGCAAACCAGATCGACTTCAGTTTTCTGAACGCCTCCTACCAGACTTTTACCGGGGGACCCGTTTACTATAACCCCGGATTCAACCTGCTTTTTAAACTGGGAACAAACGACCTGTTCGAGGATTACAGGATTACAGGGGGAATCAGGCTTTCGGCCGACTTCAACAGCAATGAATACCTCCTGAGTTTCGAAAACCTCAAACGCAGGCTGAACAAACAACTGATCTTTCACCGGCAGGTGTTTGAAAGCCTTTACACCAACGAGACAGGAGATGAATTCTACAGCAAATTGTACTCCCATAACCTCATGTTCAAACTTCGCTGGCCCTTCAGCCAGGTTTCGGCTTTCGAGGGTACCCTTCAGGGGCGTCAGGACAACATCGTGCCCCTTTCAACGGACCTGAAGCATTTGAACGAACCGAATTACACAAAATACTGGGCCGGAGTGAACCTGGCTTACATATTCGACAATACACGTTACCTGGGACAAAATCTCTATCAGGGGACCCGGATGAAGGTCTTCGCCGAGGCCCACCAGCAGATCAGCGGAGAAAAATGGGATCTGTATACCGTCGGACTCGATGCAAGGCATTATGTAAAGATCCACCGGACCCTGATCTGGGCCAACCGGTTTGCCACCGGGGCATCCTTCGGCAGGAGCCGGCTGGTTTACTACCTTGGCAGCGTCGACAACTGGATCAACTTTTCGACCAAGATCCAGCAGTTCGACCAGAGCGTCCCCATCGATTATTCGAAGAATTATGTATACCAGACCCTGGCAACCAATATGAGGGGTTTCACGCAGAACATCCGGAACGGAGACCGTTTCTCCGTTCTGAATTCCGAACTGCGATGGCCG
The DNA here is from genome assembly GCA_964575235.1 of uncultured Bacteroides sp. GTDB lineage: Bacteria > Bacteroidota > Bacteroidia > Bacteroidales > SM23-62 > SM23-62. The sequence goes on along the minus strand of CAZNQG010000142.1, from coordinate 2,493 downwards.
CTGATCCGTTATTTTGCAAATCATCCACTGAGCAATAATTTCCTGAACAATTTCATGTTGGTTGGTTTCGCAGACCTCGGCACGGCATGGAACGGGCTGCATCCCTGGTCCGGCGAGAACGCTTACGACAACGAGGTAATTCCGAACCCGCCCGCCCCTCCCCTAACCATCACCATCGATTCAAACCGGGAGCCGATCGTTGCCGGGTATGGTTTCGGTGTCCGGTCCATGCTGCTGGGATACTGGATACGGCTTGACTGGGCATGGGGCATCGAGAACAACATCATCCTCCCAAGGATCTTTTATTTTTCCATGAACCTGGACTTCTAAACAACCTGCCCATGAGCCTTCAAACCATCCTCATCCTCGTCCTTGTCGGACTGCTTGCCGGTTTTATCAGCGGAAGCCTGGGAGTCGGAGGCGGCATCATCATTGTACCCGCTCTGGTGTTTTTCCTCGGGTTTACCCAGTATCAGGCCCAGGGTATCAGTCTCGGAATGATGCTGGCCCCCATCGGCCTGCTGGCATTCATCAATTACTACCGTGCAGGATATACGAACCTGAAATACTCCATCCTGCTTCTGGCCGTATTTTTCATCGGAAGCTACCTCGGATCCAGGCTGGCTGTTCATCTGCCGGCGGCAACCTTGAGGAAGGTTTTCGGGGGACTCATGCTCATTGTAGGTCTCCGCATGATTTTCTGGCCCTAATCACAAAAACCAGATCCCATGGACCTGAAAAAAGCAATCAAAGACCTTTCTGAAGAACTTTACCCGGAGATCCGCGAGATCCGCAGGCATCTGCACCGGCATCCCGAACTGTCGTTCCAGGAATATGAAACGGCTGAATTCATAGCCGGGATCCTTGAAAAGAAAGGGATCCTGTTCCGCAAAGGGATCGCCGGCACAGGCATCCTTGCAGAAGTCGAAGGTGCCCGGGGAGGAAGGATCATAGGCCTGAGGGCGGATATGGATGCCCTGCCGATTCAGGAAGAAAACAAGGTGGAATACGTCTCTCAGCACCCGGGACGAATGCATGCCTGCGGGCACGATTTGCACGCCGCCTCCCTGATCGGCACAGCCCTTATCCTGAAAAAATTAAGCAGCCATTTCAGCGGGAAGGTAAAGCTGGTATTCCAGCCGGGTGAAGAGAAAGCCCCCGGAGGAGCCCGGCTCATGCTGGAAGAAAATCTTTTCGGCAGGGAGGAACCCGAACTTATGATAGCCCAGCATGTATATCCCAGCATGCTTACCGGGCACGTGGGATTCAGGCCGGGGAAATACATGGCTTCCAGCGATGAAATCTACATTACCATAAAGGGCAAGGGGGGGCATGCAGCCATGCCTCACCGTACCACGGATTCGGTACTGATCGCCGCCCATGTCCTCGTGGCCCTGCAGCAAATCGTAAGCCGGCAGGCAGAAGCATCCACTCCGACGGTTCTGTCCTTCGGCCGGGTAATCGCCGATGGAGCGATGAACGTCATACCCTCTCAGGTAACCATGGAAGGGACGTTCAGGACCATGGACGAGGCCTGGAGAAAGAATGCCCACCAGAGGATGACGACCATGGCCCGGTCCATCGCAGACAGTATGGGAGCCGTCTGTGATTTCAGGATCGTGGAGGGGTATCCTGCGCTCCATAACGATCCGGACCTCACGCATAAATCCATGGATTATGCTGCATCCTACCTGGGAGCCGATGCGGTTGAGGAGCTCGAACCCAGGATGACCGCGGAGGACTTTGCATTTTTTGCCTCCAGGTACCCATCCGTCCTCTACCGCCTCGGGATCCGCCACAGGGACAACCAGGATCCCCAGGAACTGCACACCCCCACCTTCGATGCGGATGAAGAAGCACTCAGGACAGGAATGGGAACCATGGCCTGGCTGGCCATATCACATCTAATCTAAAATCATTTCAAATTATTACCAAAACCGCATAATAATTTAATTAACTTTACATTTGTACCAACGATTGTTTTACCCATAAACTCCAATAAAATGGCGTACGTAATAAACGATGAATGTACGGCTTGCGGCGCATGCATTGACGAATGTCCGGAAGAGGCTATTTCCGAAGGAGACATCTATGTGATCGATCCTGAAAAATGTACCGATTGCGGTACCTGTGCCGATGTGTGCCCGGTTGAAGCCATACTTCCAGAATAACCCGATCGGGCAACCGGAAATTAAAACCCATTAACCGATGCCGTCCAACCGGCATCGGTTTTTTTATGGATTGTACCTTGAAAGGGTAAGGATTTTCTGGTAATCGCTATCCTTCATGAGATCCTCCAGGCTGACATCGGGATTCCGCTTCATGTAAGCTTCGACGATACGCCATCCGATCCATACCGATGCCCTGGCGGGGGATTCATGGGTGAAATCACGGGTAAACGGGCCGTTCCCGGTGAACTTCAGGATGGTCATCCGGTCCGTTTCAAAAAGCAGCTTGTGCTCGACAAGGTATTCCCACATTCTGGCCTCGTTG
>CAZNQG010000141.1:0-6979 GCA_964575235.1 uncultured Bacteroides sp. | reverse complement strand
CTGCTGACCATTTTCATTCTCGGTATTTTTGAACTCTACACTGCCTACAAGGATACACGGCTCAAACCGTTCTTTCTGGCGGTGGGAGGACTCGCCGTTGCCGCCGTACTGGCCATCGGCTCCAACCTCACGGTCCTCTGGACCACATACGAGTACGGCAAATATTCAACCCGGGGTGAATCGGAGCTGCAGATCGATCCGAACGACCAGACGGGTGGACTCGATAAAAGCTACATCACCGGGTGGAGCTACGGAGTCGACGAAACCTTTACCCTGCTGATCCCGAATTTCAAGGGAGGGGCCTCCGCAGCGCCGCTCTCAGAGAATTCGGAAACCTTCGATTATCTCAGCCGGGCACAGGGAAGCCAGTATGCCCGTCAGGTGATAAAATATATGCCCCTATACTGGGGGAAACAGCCCAGCACGGGGGGACCGGTGTACGTCGGGGCCGTGATCCTCTTCCTCTTTGTTTTCGGATTTTTCCTGATCAAGTCACGGCTCAGATGGTGGCTCCTTACGTTAACCGTACTGGCCATCATGCTTTCCTGGGGCAGGAATTTCATGTTCCTGAACGAACTGTTTATCGATTACTTCCCGGGGTATAATAAATTCCGCACGGTTACCATGATCCTGGTGATCGCCGAGTTTGCCATCCCCATGCTTGCCTTCCTTGCCCTGGAAAGGATGCTGAGGGAGGAGCCTAAAAAGAAGGATTTCATGAAGGGACTGACCTGGAGTCTTTATATCGTCGGGGGACTGTCACTTTTCTTTCTCCTTTTCGCCGGTTTGTTCAGCTTTACCGGTCCGGGTGACGAGCGCTACCTGGCACAGGGACCCAATCCCTTCATGAATGCCCTGATCGCCGACCGGCAGGCCATTTTCAGGAAAGATGCCCTGCGTTCTCTCATCCTGGTACTCCTTGCAGGGGGACTGATGTATGCCTACTACCTGAAAAAAATAAAGCAAAATGCATTTTTTGCCGCTCTTGCCCTCCTGATACTGGTTGACATGTGGCCCGTAGACAAGCGTTATCTGAACAACGATGCTTTCGACTCCAGGAGGACCCAGCAGCAGGTATACGAGCCCCTGGAAGCCGATAAGCAAATCCTCCAGGACCCGGATCCTTATTACCGGGTGTTCGATGTCTCGGGGGATCCGTTCAACAGCGCCCGGGCATCCTATTTCCATAATTCCATCGGGGGATATCACGGTGCAAAAATGCAGCGCTACCAGGAGATCATCAGTTACCAGATTGCCCGCAACAATATGGCGGTCCTGGACATGTTGAATACAAAGTACTTCATTGTCCCGGTCCAGAACGGAGAACCCGAGGTCCGTTATAATCCCAATGCCCTTGGCAACGCCTGGTTCGTGAATTCTTACCGGATCGTGGAAAATGCGAACCAAGAGATGCAGGCACTGGATGATTTTGATCCTGCCTCCGAAGCCATCATCGACCGGCGGTTTGAATCCTTTGTGTCCGGCAAAACCTTTACCCCCGACACATCGGCAAGCATTGTGCTGGACAGCTACCATCCCAACCGTCTGTCTTTCTCATACCGTGCGAAAACGGAGCAACTGGCTGTTTTTTCAGATGTTTATTATGATAAGGGATGGAAATCCTTTGTGGACGGCGAAGAAGTCCCTCATTTCAGGGTCAATTATATTCTCAGGGGAATGGTTCTCCCGCCGGGTGAACACACCCTGGAATTCCGTTTTGAACCGCATTCTTATTATGCCGGGAACCGCATCGCCTCGGTTAGCTCTTACCTGCTTCTCCTGTTGATCCTCGGAGGCATCGGATGGGAGATCCGGCAGAGAATGCGAAAGGAAAAACCTGTGGATGCAAAAGCTGTCCCAAAGGATCCGGAATAGGGAGCTTGCCGGGAATCTGGGGCAAACGGACCGCTTTTTAATACCGGTATAACCAGCGGTAACGTCTTGCATTGTCTCCAAACTTCAGGGCCAGTACGATTTCGTGCGATCCGTAGGTGTGTTTCTGGATGGATGAAAGCATGTAATCGAAAGAATATCCGATGTAGAGTTGTTTGACACGGATCCCCGCCTGCAGTATTAAGGTTCCGTTGGACCTGAATACCAGTCCCCCCCAGTAATCGTCGTTATAATTGATCTTTGCTCCCAGGTCAAGCTGGAATGTCTTTCTTTCCGTTGCCTTGAACAGCATGTTCGGTTCCAGTACGTACTTATCGCTCAGTTCGAAACGGTATCCGCCCAGGAGGTAGTAATGACGGATCATCTTGTATTCCTCGAATTGCCGGTTGCCGATACGCAGGTAGGACTGGAAAAGCTGGTTTACGGAAATCCCGGCATAATATCTCGGATTCGATATGTAAAAGCCCAGGTTTGCATCGGGAACGTAGGTTACCTTTTTGATGCTGGCTGCAAAGGGATCGTCCTCCGCAAACACCAGGTCGTCCTCGTGGATCTTGAACTGGAAAACTCCGGCAGACAGCCCGAAAGAGAACTGGGTTTCCTTCAAGAAGATATGATAGGCATAGGAAGCCTGAAGTCCGGTGCGCTCAACCGCCCCGTTCCGGTCGTTGTAAATGAAACCCCCGAGTCCCACACGCCCCTTGGTGCTGGGTTTGAGGCTGCGGTTGCTTACCGAGCGTGACTTGATCACATGGTTTTTCCGGAGCAGCCTGGTCTGCCCGCTTACCGAACGTGTCGCCGGGGCATTCTTGATCCCGAGCCATTGCTGCCTGGCCGTAAGGTTAAAGGAAGTATAGCCGTCGTGCCCCGTAATGGCCGGGTTCAGCAGGTATCCGTTCATCACATACTGGCTGTACAGGGGCATCTGCTGTGCCCTCGCCGGCAGCGCCAGTACGGTAATGAATGCTATGACCCTTATTGCGGTTCTGTACATCTTTCCTTCCTTTATTTAATGACCGTTACATGCCCGGTTATTTCCTTGTTCCCGTTGGTAAAGCTTATGATGAAATGATAGGAATCCACCGGTACCTTGAGCCCTTTGTACTTCCCATCCCATGGATGATCAACGTAATTCTTCGTTTCATAGATCAGTTCTCCCCAGCGGTTGTAGATCCGCATGGTGGCCTCGGGATAATAGATCATGCCTTCGATTTCCCAGACGTCGTTTATGCCATCGGCGTTGGGTGTAAAGGCAGTAGGTATCCTCAGGCAACTTTCGGCATCCGAAATTAATATGATGGTATCATGCGCGGTGCAGTAATGATCGTCCATGAGTTCGACTACATACACATCCGGTCCGAGCTGGGTCCGTATCAGTTCGGAAGATCCATCCGACCATGTGATGAAATAGGGCTCCGTCCCGCCCGATGGACTCAGTTCGACGGACCCGTCGTATGAATCGGGACAGCCGGGCATGCTTACCGTAGGATTTACCATCAGGGCTTCCGGTTCAGCGACTTCGATTGTTGTATTGTAGACGCATCCGTTGGTGTCCTGTACCACCACGTAATAATCCCCGGCCAAAAGGTCTGTAATCCTGGATGTTGTTTCGCCGTTCAGCCAGCGGATCTGGTAGGGAGCCGTGCCTCCGGCCATGAAGAAATCGATGGAGCCGGTGGCTTCGTTATGGCAGAGTGCATCCGAAACATAGGACTGGGATCTGAGGTCCTCCGGTTGTGTGACCACAACCTCTGCCGTATCCGCACAATTGTAGAAGTCTGTAAGTATGACCCGGTGCAAACCGGTGGGCCGGCTGCTGACCACGCTGTCGGTACTGAACAGGTTCCAATCATTGTCGTAATAATACCATCGGTAACTGTACGGCCGCGTGCCTCCATCGGGATCGGTCGAACCGAGGACCGCATTGCTTTCACCGTAGCAACGAATCATCCGGTTATGATACATATCCAGGGAAATGGTATCGATGGTGACGACCAGTTGGGCGGGTTCTCCCACTTCCGTGCTATCCGTAGCGAGGCAGTTGTTGGCATCCATTACCACGATGGTGTAGGTTCCCTGCGGAACGTCATTTACATACAGGACGGTATCGTTGTTCGGGGTGTTCCAGCTTATGGAGTAAGGCCGTGTGCCTCCAAGGATTGGCCCGGCGTTGACCTCGCCATTCCATGCACCATTACAAGTTGGAGGGTTACCATAAATCGTATCTATAATCAGGGAATCGGGCTGGATGAGGTCATCGGTATAATAGGTAATGCACCCGTTGGCATCAATCACCTGCAGTGTGTATGTATCGGCGGTCAGTCCCCCGGGCTGCGCAACGGTTTCCGTCCATCCGTCGCCTGCCCTGGACCAATTATAGGTATAGGCTTGAACACCTCCGCCGATGATCGTGGTATCGATTTCCCCGTCACTGAGATTATAGCAGGAAATATTCACGCCGTGATAATCGACCGGCTGCCAGTATGTTGTAAGCTGTTCGGGTTCATCCATCTGGAAGGTCCAATTGCGCTGGCATCCAAGCGAATCGTATACCGTAACCTGGTACAATCCGGCAATTAAAGCATATACCGAATCTGCATCCTGGTTCAGCGTGGTTCCGCTGGTCAGGTGTGTCCACTCATATGAATACGGATCCTGGGCATGATAGAATCCGCCGCTTGCATCCACTGCGATCCAGCCGGTTGTACTGTCCGCACAGGTGATCTCGTAGCCGTTGAAGTAGGATGCAGTATCCTGGATCTGAAGCTGCGAAGGCTGCACCAGTGTAAAGGTATCCCTGAGCTCGCAGTTGTGAATGCTTACGCCGGGTATGCTGTCGCTGACGTAAACGTAATAGGTCCCTTCAGGCAGGTTCTCCTGATCCTGCAGGTTCGGATTCACCACCAGTCCATCGTTTGTTGTCCAGGTATAGAAGTGCTGGCGGAACAACCTGTTTGCCTGGTTGTCGTCAATCCGGATGTGTCCGTCGAGGCTGTCGTAACACCGGACGCCATATTTTCCTCCATATACCGAAGTGTCTACCTGGTTAAATACGATCGGAGGAGGTTGTTTTATTTCTATTGGTTCATCGTATCGTGAAGAGCACCCCAGGGTGTCATATACGATCAGATAGTATTCATCCGCTGGCAGGTTCTCAATCCGGAGTCCGGTCATGGCCGGGATCGAATCGTCAGGGGACAATCGCCATTCATAGGCGAAATCTTCCCAATCACCGGTCCCACCATATGCCTGGGTTATTTCGATAAACCCGTTGCTGTCCCCGTAGCATGCAATCTGGTATGCACTCGTTATCCCGTACCTCGATGTCTTCCACGATATGGAAATCTGCGGCGGATCAATCACCAGGGTATCCTGGTAGTTGTAACATCCGTTGGTATCGTAAGCATTCAGGTAATAGACACCCTGTGCCAGTCCTGGGGGACTCGGCTCCTTGCTGATGAAATTCTCGTCAAACAACTTCGTCCATGTGTAGTCATAACCGAGCACACCGCCTCCGGCATGAGTATGGATGATGGCTTCTGATCCCCCACCGCAAACGTTGTTGGTAATGCTGTCGATATGAACAAAGAATACATCCGGCTCGGTGAGTTCGATGGTGTCTTCGATGAAACATCCCTCTGTATCGTTTATTCTAACACTATATACATTTGCACCAAGTCCGGATTGATTTCTTGCCATAGGATCGATGCCGGGTTTTGGAGCCCAATTATATTCGTAACCGGTATTAAGGAAGCTACCAAAACCACCCCATCTCAGAAGTGTAATTGAAGCATCCTTCTCTCCAAAGCATCTGACGTCATGAGGCCCAACATAAGCACCCCAGTAAACAGAATCACTTATTAAGGTATCCCTGAGCGTAGCTGCAACATAGACGCTTATGGTTGTATCAATGCCTTTCGTGCATTCAAATATATCTGAAGCGACATTGATGAATCTTGGTGTGATCGTATAAGTAACTTTTTGTACAATAGAATCATGCAGGTTTGTCAGGTTATCCGTAAACCCGGTATTGTCATTCAGGAAGGGTCCACCTTCTGTAACTCCAGTAACGTTAATAACACTATACGTTGCCGTCACATCGTATACTTTTTCTCCAATGATGTAACCGTTATCAGTGCTAACTGAGAATACGACATCGCTTCCATTGCAATACAGGGTATCTCCCGGACTTGGCAGGGCAGCATTGATAACCGGTGTAGGATTGATCCATATTACTGCTGTATCAATAGTGCCCGGGCATTTTTCCTTGTTGTTTGCATCCCATGTATACGGGGAAATAATAAACAATACTTGCTGAGCAGATAGAGTTGTGTTCGAAATGCTGTCGACAATTACATTGCCACTTATTAAGTCATAATCAGCTACGGGTTCTACAAACACACCTACAGGTTCTTCCACCTCAAATTTGTATCTGACTGCATTTGTCGAAACTGTTGGTATTTGAACCGTAATGCTTGTGAATGTCTCATTGCATAAGGTGTCAACATCCGGAGTTACGATGACTCTTGGTGTCGGCTCTACCCAGATGGTTACCGTATCACGGATGCCCTCACAATCCTGAGAACCCGGAGCATTAACATTGTAAGGAGTCAGTATATAGCGTACACGCTGAGCCGTATCGCTGAGATTGGTCAACGCCTGGGCCAGAACACTATCCGTGCGGAAGCCCGTGCGATCTACATAACCACTCAAACTGCCCGGATGATCCGGCAGGGCCGTAACGTTGAACTCCATCCACCGCGTCGGTACCGTCGGAGAGGTGAACGTAATGTTCGTGACATCGCCATCGCAGATCGTATCTCCCTGCGGTATGCCCGTGACCTTCGCCGTAGGCTCTACCCAGATCGTTACCGTATCACGGATGCCCTCACAATCCTGAGAACCCGAAGTGTTGATGTTGTAAGGAGTCAGTATATAACGTACTCGCTGAGCCGTGTCGCTGGTATTGTCAAGCGTCTGTATCAGCGTGCTGTCTACACGATAGTTATTGACATCACTGTAACCACTGACACTGCCCGGATGATCCGCTATGGCCTCTATGTTGAACTCCATCCACCGCGTCGGT
>CAZNQG010000140.1:0-7109 GCA_964575235.1 uncultured Bacteroides sp. | reverse complement strand
GGATCAACGTCGGGGGACTCGGAGTCGGTGCCGGGGGAGATGTCTGGGGACTTACTTTCGGGGGACTCGGAGCGGGGGCCGGGGGCAATATGACCGGGATCAACCTGAGCCTGCTGGGAGTGGGTGCCGGGGGACACCTTCGCGGGATCAGCATCGCGGGACTGGGCGTCGGTGCCCATGAAATCACCGGCATTCAGGCCGCACTGGCATCCGGAGGGACCATGGTCAGGGGCATCACCATCGCACCGGCCTATTTCAGGGTCCAGGGCGACGAGGGCGCCTATATGAAGGGCCTGTCGGTTTCCGCCTTCAACCACATCATGGGCGACCAGTTTGGGATCGCCATCTGGATATTTAACATCGCCCGGCATGTACGCGGCATCCAGCTCGGTGTGCTGAACCACGTCAAAAGCAACCCCAGGGCCCTGCGCTGGCTCCCGGTCTTCAACACCTCGTTCTGACCGCCTGTACCGAAAAGGCCGCTCCCCAGGCCACCTCACTGGTTGAAAAATCCCTGCCTGCGGATCACATCCAGGAACTGGTTTGAAAAGTAGACGTTGTCCTTTTTCGTATACCGGTTGTCTGTAAAAACCTGTGCCAGGGTCTCCTTTTGGTTCTCCTCCAAAAGGGAGGCCGTTAGTTCGGAGGCCTCGCGCTCGGCATAGATCGAGTCTATATCGCCGGACAGGTAATCCCGGTATTTCTCCTCGTGCACCAGGGCCTTCATGGGCAGGCGGTCCGTCAGGCCGGGATCCTCGTCCGGATACCCCACCACCATGGCGGCCACCGGCACCACACCCTCCGGGAGATCCAGGATCTCAACGATGCGCCCGGCCATATAGGTTGCCGTTCCCAGGTAACAGATCCCAAGCCCGCTGGCTTCCGCTTCCAGGGCGGCGTTCTGGGATGCCAGCAGGGCATCGATCGAAGCCGTGAAAAACGAAAGGAAATTGTCGTAACCCGGGTCTGCCTTCCGCTGCCGGCACCATTTGTTGAAACGGTTGAAATCTGCGCAGAAGGTGATATGAACCGGAGCCTGCAGCACCATATCCTGCTTGAAATGGGCTTCCCAGAGCTCGCGGCGAATTTTCGGATCCCGGGTCACCACCATGCTGTATACCTGCATGTTGCCGGTCGTGGATGCCCTGCTCGCCGCTTCCAGGACCCGGTCGAGAACCCCGGACGGAACGGTATCCGGCTTGTACTTGCGAATGGAACGGTGGTTGAAAATTGCTTCGATCATGATCGCTGGTTTTGGGATCCAAAGTTCGTCAATGCCGGGGGCAAAGACAATGATAAAAATCTGTTTTCGGCATTTGATCCATGACAAATGACAGGGAATTCCTGAGAAAAAAATCTTTATTTGCAGGATAAAAATACCAATCCTGATCTTACGATGAAGAATCCAGTCATGAAAAACAGCAGGCACCTGGTATGGATGCTGGCACTGGCCATCATCCTGGCTCCCGGTGCGTATGCACAGAAAAAAAAGCCGGGGAACGAAGCCAAAACCGATTCCCTGAAAAGCAGTACGTTTGGGGGACTGAAATGGAGGAGCATCGGGCCGGCCATGACCTCCGGCCGGATCGCTGATTTCGCGGTCAACGCCTCCAACCCCAAGGAATACTATGTCGGCGTGGCTTCCGGGCACGTCTGGAAAACCGAAAATGCAGGCATAAGCTGGAAACCCGTTTTTGACAACTACGGGGCCTATGCCATCGGAGCGGTCGCCATAGACCCCTGCAACCATAACGTGGTATGGGCGGGTACGGGCGAAAACAACCACCAGCGGGCCATCGGGTACGGAAACGGGATCTGGAAATCGGTCGACGGGGGGAAATCCTTTAAAAATATGGGACTGAAGGAATCCCGGCAGATCGGGGGGATCGTGATCGATCCCAGGAACCCGGACGTGGTGTTCGTGGCCGCCGAAGGATCCATCTGGGGACCCGGGGGGGACCGGGGACTCTACAAAACCACCGACGGGGGAAAGACCTGGAGAAAGGTACTCGAAATCAGCGAGAACACGGGGGTTAACAACGTCGTGATCGATCCGAAACGGCCGGACATCATGTATGCCACCGCCGAGCAGAGGCGCAGGCACGTGTTCACCAAGATCGGCGGGGGACCCGAATCGGCCGTGTATAAGTCGACCGACGGCGGAGAAACCTGGAGAAAAATCATGAAGGGCATGCCAAAGGTCCATATCGGCGGCATGGGTATTGACGTCTCCCCGGTCGACCCGGATGTGGTCTACGTGATCATGGAAGCGGCCGGGGACAAAGGGGGCTTTTTTAAATCGACCGACCGGGGGGAAACCTGGACCCGGGTGAGTCCCCACCACAGCAGCGGTCAGTATTACAACGAGATCTACTGCGATCCCAACGATGTGGACGTAGTGTATTCCATGGAAACCGTTTCAAAGATCACCCGCGACGGGGGCAAGACCTGGAACAACATCAGCACGGAGAACCGCCACGTGGACGACCATGCCCTGTGGATCGATCCGGCCGACTCCGAGCACCTGCTGATCGGCGGAGACGGCGGAATCTATGAAAGTCTTGACGGGGGAGTGATGTGGGACTTCAAGCAGAACCTGCCGGTCACCCAGTTCTACCGGGTTATGGTCGACAACGAGCTGCCTTTCTACAACGTCTCCGGGGGAACCCAGGACAACAATACCCTTGAAGGTCCCTCCATGAACACGAGCAGCGCCGGGGTAACCAATGAGGACTGGTACATCCTGCAGGGCGGAGACGGTTTCTGGGTGGCCGTGGACCCGGACGACCCCAACATCGTTTACTGCGAATCACAGTACGGCAACGTTTCCCGCTACGACCGTAAAAGCGGGGAAAGCACCTCTATCAAACCACAGCCCCGGAAAGGGGAGAAAACCTATAAGTGGAACTGGGACACCCCGCTGATCGTGAGTCCACACAAAGGCTCACGGGTCTATATGGCTGCCAACAAGGTATTCCGCAGCGATGACCGCGGCAATACATGGAAGGTGATCAGCGACGACATTACCGCACAGATCGACCGCAACACCTGGCCCGTGATGGGGCATTACTGGAGCTACGATGCCGTCGCCAAGGATGTTTCCACCTCCCTGTACGGAACGGCCGTAGCCCTGGTGGAATCCCCCGTAAAGGAGGATCTGCTCTTGGTCGGCACCGACGACGGGGTGATTTCCATCACCGAGAACGCCGGGGAAAGCTGGACCCGGGTAAAGAGTTTCCCGGGCGTCCCGTCCAACACCTATGTCAGCGACATCATGGCCGACCGCTTCAACGAGAACGTGGTATACGCCACCTTCAACAACCACAAGCGGGACGATTTCAAGCCCTATGTCCTGAAGAGTACGGATAAAGGGAAAACATGGGTTTCCATCGCTTCCAACCTCCCGGATAACGGTCCCGCATGGACCATCCAGCAGGACCCGGTCAACCCGGACCTCCTGTTCGTGGGCACCGAATTCGGCATCCATTTTTCCGTTGACGGAGGGAGGGAATGGGTACCCCTGAAAGCAGGGCTGCCCGCGATAGCCGTGAGGGATATAGAGATTCAGCAGCGTGAGAACGACCTGGTGATCGCAACTTTCGGCCGCGGATTCTACATCCTTGACGATTACACCCCCTTGCGGGTATTCCAAAGGGAAATGCTGGACCAGCCGGCACATATCTTCCCCGTGCGGGATGCAAAGATGTTCGTTCAGACCGGCGGCAAGTACGGACAGGGCTCCAGTTTCTACACGTCTAAAAACCCGGATTACGGGGCCACCTTCACCTATTACCTTAAGGAAGTACCCAAAACCCTTAAAGAGATGAGGCAGGAAGAGGAAAAGATACTGTTCAGGGACAAAAAGCCCATTCCCCAGCCTTCGTTTGAGCAGCTCCGGCTGGAGCAGGAGGAAATCGATCCTTACCTGGTCTTCAGCATCAGGGACGGGGAAGGTAACGAAATCCGCAAACTTTCGGCAAAGGCCCGCAAGGGGATACAGCGGATCACGTGGAACCTGCGCTACCCATCCTACAGGGGGGTGGACCCCGGGACGCAGAAATTCACACCGGTCCCGCCCCCGGCAGGCCCGGGCAGGCGTTACCGCCTGGACGGGATGCCTGTAATGCCCGGCAATTACAGCGTTAGCATGTCCATGGTGACCCGGGATGGTGTGAAGGAACTGGCCGGGGCTGTGCCCTTCCGGGCCGTGTCCCTTGAGCTGGCCACCCTGCCGGCCGGGGACCGGTCGGAAGTGGCGGACTTCCAGGCAAAGGTAACCAGACTGGCCGGTGCCATGAATGCAGCCCAGAATCATACCACCGAGCTTCAGAAAAAACTGGTGCTGATCAGGCAGACCCTGCACAATACGGCCGGGACCCCCTCTGAATTAATGGCCAGGGTGATTCAGGCGGAAAAGGCCCTGGAAGACATTACGTTCAGGTTCGAGGGACCGGAAGCAAAGGCAAGCAGCGAAGAGACACCCCCGATCGACGTTCCGCTCAACAGCAGGCTCCGCTCGATCATCTATGCAACCTACCGGAGCACATCGGCAAACACCCGGACGCAGATTGAAGGTTACGATATCCTTGCCGGAGAATTCCCGGAAGTCCTGTCAGCCCTCAAGGCGGTCAACGACGAGATCCGCGCACTGGATGCGGAACTGGATGCCATCGGGGCCCCGTGGACACCCGGAAGGTTCCCGGACTGGCAATAAGAACCGCGATCAGCCCGTTTTTAAGCTGTCTCCTTCCGGGAACGGAAGGGACGGCTTTTTTTATTATCTTGCTTTTAACATTCCTATAACAATAGGTAATTAAAAAAAAATTGTAAATTTATCGGTTGACAAGTGTGTAAATAATTACAATCCTTATGAAGAAGGCAAAAGTAGTTCTGGTCTTAATGGCGCTCGCACTGATACTTTTATCCGCCTCATGCAACAGGAAACTCTGTCCGGCCTACACAAAAGCGGATACCGAACAGGCTCAGAGAGGATAGGGATCGAAACATCATGCCCGGATGCTCACGGTTCGGTACCCCGGTGCGGTTCAGAGACACGGTGCACATTTTAAATAAAGCTTTTCACGGGACATTAAGCCTTGCCTAATGTCCCGTAATCATTCCAGGACGATGGATTTCCGTTGATGAAGAAATGGATTCTCGGCATATTTCTGATCTACCTTGCTGGAGGCATACTCCATGCCCAGGGTGAGCTGCTTGAACAACCCAGGATCTTCTACCGGAATGAGAAATCGCTCGGGTTCGTGATCAGCTCGAACGGCTGGGGTATGAGCGGCCGTTATGCAACAAGGATCAACGCCCGGAAGAAGAAACTGTGGGAAGTCGATTTTGCGAACATCAAGCACCCCAAGGAAGTTAAGATCAGCAATTCCTACTACAACAACCGGAGCTTTGTCTTTGGCAAAATGAACCTTTTCGTCAACTTCAGGGGAGGATGGGGCAGGCAGAACGAGATCTTCCGCAAAGTTGACCGCGGGGGGATCTCCATTCGGCGGTATTTTACCGTGGGACCCACCGTCGGGGTGCTGAAACCGATCTATTACGAGGTCTATAAATACGGAGAAGGTTCCGGCAACCAGTGGGTCGAGGAAAAATTCACTTCTGCCGCCAATCACCAGATTTACGGAAGGGCCTCCTTTTTCAAGGGATTCAACGAGATTTCCGCCGTGCCCGGCGCCTATGGCAGGTTCGGCATGTCCTTTGAATACAGCACGAGCGACATCATCATCCATGCCATCGAGACCTCCGTAAGCCTGGACCTGTTCCCGAAAAGAATAGAGATCATGGCCACCGAAAAGAATGACTTCTATTTCATCACCCTTTCCGTCAGCTACCGCTTCGGGAGGGTGGTCGATGCCCGGGGCATCATCGACGATGAAGATCTGGGCTTCTGATTTCAAAACCCCGTTTGGATTTCTCGGTTTCCAAAAGAATATATAAGTTTGCATTTCCTGAAAAAGATTTAACCAATTAATACGCTTACAATCATGGCAAAAATTAAAGTTGCAATCAACGGATTCGGAAGGATCGGGAGGATGGTTTACAGGATCGGGCTGGAACACCCCGGGCTTGAATTCGTTGGGGTCAATGACCTTACCGACACCAAAACCCTCGCCCACCTGTTGAAATATGATTCCACCCAGGGAAAGTTCCCCGGTAAGGTTTCATACGATGATGATTCGATCATCGTAAACGGTAATAAGCTAAGGGTTACGGCGGACCGGAACCCGGCTGAAATTAAATGGGCCGCAACGCCCGATGTGGTGATCGAATCCACCGGCGTGTTCAGGTTAAAGGAGAGCCCCAAAGGCGGTTACGGAGACCACCTGAAAAACGGCGCCAGGAAAGTCATCCTGACCGTACCCGCGAAGGACGAGATCGATAACATGATCGTTCTCGGGGTGAACGAAGATGCCCTGCGCGCGGAGGACCATTGCGTATCCAACGCCTCCTGCACCACCAACTGCCTGGCTCCGGTAGTCAAGGTGCTCAACGATGCCTTCGGCATCGAGCAGGGTTATATGACCACGATCCATTCCTACACCAACGACCAGATGGTTCTGGACGCCCCGCACTCAGACCTGAGAAGGGCCCGCTCGGCAGCCGTTTCACAGATCCCCACCACAACCGGCGCCGCCAAGGCCGTGGGCAAGGTTATCCCGGAGCTGAAGGGCAAAATGGACGGTCTCGCCATCAGGGTGCCCACTCCGACGGGATCGCTGGTTGACCTGGTAGCCGTGCTTAAGAAGGAGGTCGCGATAGAGGAAGTCAATGCCGCCGTGAAAGCTGCCGCAGGGGGCCCGATGAAAGGCATCCTCGAATACTGCGAGGACCCGATCGTATCGGCAGATGTCATTGGAAATCCTGCATCCAGCATCTTCGACTCCCTCAGCACCATGGTGAATGGAAAGATGGTGAAGGTCCTTTCCTGGTACGACAACGAATGGGGTTATTCCGCCAGGGTCGTCGATCTGATCCCGAAACTCTTCTGATCGGTGTCATAGCGCTGCCCGGTCCGCCGGGCACAGAAAAAAAAAAGGGGCCGTCTCATAACAACTTGGGATGGCCCTTTTCTATTTACTTTCCGAGAA
>CAZNQG010000139.1:0-7181 GCA_964575235.1 uncultured Bacteroides sp. | reverse complement strand
AAGTTAACGGGGGACCTGATGGGGGCGCGGTACGGGAATGCCACCGCGCTGGACGGGGACTACCTGGTGGTCGGGGCCTACAACGATTCCAAGAGCCTGAGCACCCCGATCACGTATTCGGGGGCGGCGTATGTTCACATGCGGAACCAGGACGGGACGAACCAGTGGGGACTCGTACAGAAGATCGAAGTTCTCGACCGGGTGGCGAACGACAATTTCGGGACTTCCGTGGATGTAACCAACGGGATCGTGCTGGTGGGGAAACCCGGGAACGACAGCGATGCATCGGGAGGAGGCACCCCGGTTTCCAACTGCGGTGCGGCCTATGTGTTCTGGACGGATTACCCCACGGCCGGAACGGTGACCCAGATCAAAAAGATCGTTGCCCCGACCCGCACGGCGAACGAAAAATTCGGGCAATCCGTATCCATTTACGGGAGCTATGCCGTGATCGGCAACATAGGCAACGGGAAGGCTTACATATCCTACCGTAGCCAGGGCGGGAGCGACCAGTACGGGAACGTGGCAACCCTGACCCCCTCCGGGGAAAGCGGGGGCGGGTTCGGGTGCAGCGTGCACATCGACGACAAGCTGGTCATCGTGGGCGCCCGCCTCAACAGTACGGATGAGAACCTGGGAAACACGCTCTCCGGTGCCGGGGCGGCATACATTTTCAAACGGGGGTCCACCAGCAGCAGCTGGTCGCAGCTGCAGAAACTGGTGGCCCACGACCGGGAGGAGAGTGGTTATTACGGATACGCCGTGGCCATGACCCAGGATTACGCGATCGCGGGTGCCGTAGGCGTGACCGGCACCATGAGCGACGATACCAAGGGGAAGGTCTATATGAACAAGTACGTAACCCAGGCATCGGGTCTGTCGTTCAGCGGCGTAACCTCCGGCCGGCTCACGGCATCCTGGACGGCCGGCAACGGTCCCTCCCGGGTCGCCTTCATGAAGGCGGGGGCGGGCTCCGCTCCGGCACCTGCGGATAAAACGACCTATACGGCAAACACCGTCTTCGGGGCCGGCTCCCAGATCGGCTCGACGGGCTGGTACTGCGTGTACAACGGCAGCGGCACCGGCGTGACAGTGACCGGCCTGAGCCCGTCCACCTCCTACCAGCTCGCGGTATACGAATATTTTGGTTCATCGGGCGGGCAGTATTACATTACCCTGAACGGATCCTCGAACCTGCTCAGCCAGGTTACGGGCATCAGCCTGTCCGGCACCGGGATCCACGTGGGAGACGGACTGATCACGGGGACGACCACGGGGATGGAGTACAGCATGAACTCGACGGACGGGACGGACGGGGACTGGACCGCCTGCACCGCCACCAGCACTTCCGTTGCATTCCAGGAGGGCGATGTCTGGGTGCGCCAGTCGGACCTGACGAGCAATTACAGGATGGTTGCCACGATCCCTGCTGCGCCCGTCGCACCGGAGTATACGATCGATTACGGCCTCGAAACCACGGCGGAACAGGTGCTGGCGACGGTCGAATACAACACGGACAACGATTTTGAGTCCGGCAGCACCAGCGGTACGGACGTAGTGGTTGACCTGACGCCCGGGGTGGACCTCTACCTGCGCGTGAAGGCTACGGCCTCCACCCTGGCCGGGTCCGTGCAGCATCTTGTCGTGCCCGATCGGCCGGCACTGCCCGACATAACGATCGACTTCGAAGCCGAAACCACCGCTGAGATCATCCCTTCCGACATGACCTATTCCACCGTACCGGATATGACTGCCTCCAAGGCGGGCGAGGGCATTCCCATCCCGGTCACCCCGGGCACGGACCTGTATTTCAGGACCGAGGCAGGGGCATCCAGCTTCCGCAGCAACGTGTTCCACCTGGTGGTGGACAGCCGCCCGGCTGTGTCCACCTCCTATACCATCAGCTACCCGGATGCGACCACGAACGAGGCGGTCAGCAGCGGGCACGAATATTCCACCGGTGCCGACATGTCCGAACCGGTGAGCGGCACAGATACGCCGGTGCCCCTCACGCCGGGCACAGACCTGTATTTCCGGGCACAGGCAACCCCAACGGCCTTTGCCAGCGAAGTGCAGCACCTGGAAGTACCCGATGCCCCGCTGAAGCCATCCTATACGGTGAATTTCGAAAACGAAACCACCGTGGAAAACATCGGTACCGGGATCGCCTGGTCGCTGAACCCCGACCTGGGCGATTCGGTGTTCGGACAGAACCTGGTCATACCGGTCAGTCCGGGGCAGGACCTTTATTTCATGGAGGCTGCCACGGTCAGCAGTTTTGCAAGCGAGATCCAGCACCTGGTGGTGCCCCAGCGTCCCGACCCGCCCGTGGTCTCCATCTCCGACCGGAACAGCCCGGAAGCCGTTTTTATGAAGTCGGCGGACGGGACCGGCGACCCGGTCACGGTTGCGGATAAATACCAGGCCTCGCTGGATGCCGGCATCAACTGGGAACAGATTTCCGACATCACCCGGGTGGATGCCACCGGCATCAAGATCATCCTGGCCCGGAAAATGCCGACCGTGAATGCCTTTGCCTCCTCTCCAACGGGGAACCTGGACGACCTTGAACCCATAGCCGCCCTGCTGGATACGGTAAGCTGCAACGGCCCGGATGATCTTCTGCAGGTCCGGAGCAACACCGACAACGGTAAACTCTACGTGGTGCATGAAAGCCTTGCAATCACCAACAAGGCCAGCCTGGATGCGGCCGTCGCCGCCGGCATGGGGGCCTCCGCCCCCGTAAGCCAGGCCAACACGGGGGTGGATGTGTCGAGCGGTGGACTCCCGGGGGGGACGTATTTTGCCTGGGCCACCGATGCCACCGGGCGGGTTTCGGCGCGCAGCGAGGATTCCCTCACCGTCTTCACCATTCCCGAAGTGGACATCGGGGAGGACCAGCTGAAATGCGAGGGGACCCTGGCAAGCTTCGATGCCGGGGCGGGATTCTCATCCTACCTCTGGTCCCCGGGCGGGGAAACAACCCGCACCATGAGCACCTCCACCCAGGGGGAATACCGGGTGACCGTGACCGACCAGAACGGTTGCAGGAACACCGATACCGTCAACCTGGTATACAGCCTTCCATATTCGGAAGCTGAACTCTGCCTGATCACCATCGATATGTATACGGGCTGGAACCTGGTGGTCTGGGAAAAGACCCCGGATGTGGGGATCGAATTTTACCGCATCCACCGGCAGACGACCGTATTGGGCCAGTATGAGCCGATTGCCACCCTGCCCTACGAAACCCTGAGCGTGTTTACCGATACCGTCGCCGATCCCGAAAAAAGGCAGTGGGTATACAAGATCACCGTGATCGATACCTGCGGGAACGAATCGGATCTGAAGGATTCACCCTACCACAAGCCGCTCTTCCTGCAGTTTGTTTCCTCCGACGACGGGGTCAACCTGGAATGGGAAAAATACGAGGTGGAGGGGAACGAGCTTGATTTTGTTACCTACGAGATCTACCGGGGATCGGACTCGATCAGCCTGTCCTATCTGGATGAGGTGTCGGGAGACCTTCGCGTATACAAGGACAACAGCCCGGAAGCCCTGACCCGCAAATATTACTACCGGGTGGCCGGCATCAAGGACGAGCCCTGCATACCCACCTCCGGGAAGAAGGCAGACACACCGTATTCCCATTCCCTTTCGAACATGGAGGACAACAAGCTGAAAGCCTCCGATACCTCTTCAACAGGGGGATTTCCCCACGATGCATGGAGCGCTTCGGGGACCGGGGCAGTGCAGATATTTCCGAATCCCTTCGAAAGCCGGGCCACCCTGCGGTTCCATAACCCGGATGCCGCCGCTTACCGGCTGGTCCTGACGGACCTCGGCGGCAAGGTCGTCCTGGTGAAGGAGGGTATACGGGAGGAAGAGTTCATCCTGGAGCGGGGGGACCTGTCGCCGGGGTATTACCTGGTGAAACTCATCGGCAGGAGGACCTTCCACGGAAAAATCATCGTGAAATAACAGGCTTATGAAACGCAGCGGACCGCTCTTCAGAATTCTCCTGGCTGCCTGCATCATTCCTTGCATGCAGGATGCCGCCGCACAGGAATTCCCTTCGTACTGGACCGATGATGCAGGGATCCGGGTGGTTCAGGAAACCGCAGTTTTCCAGGAAGGCAGTACCAGCCTTGCCGTCGAGGTGAACAGCAGCGACGAGGCAAGTTGCGATCTGCGGAACCGGGAGGTTGCCGTGACCGCCGGCAACTCTTACAGCCTTGCATTTTATTACAATACCAGCGCGCATGTGAGGGTACAGGCCGTACTGGAATGGGCCGGCGCAGCCACCGCTTTTTCGGCGAGCTATGGTGGGGACGGCGCCGACGATCCGGATTTTACGCTCTTCACCCTGAGCGGGACCGTACCCGCGGGTGCAAGCGGGGTGAAGATCGGGGTGCGATTCGAGGACCAGTCCGGTTTCAGTCCCGGGGAAACCCAGTACCTGGACGCCTTCAGCTTTGAGTCTCCAACCTCCAGTACGGTGGAACTGTGGAACGGGGGCTTTGAACAATGGCAAACGCGCAACTGGATGGAAGTCCTTTCCCAGGTGGCGAGCGACGGCGAGGAAGGAAACGGTTACGGGTATTCCGTGGCCATATCAGGGGATTACGCCGTAGTGGGCGTGCCCGACCGGGGTGCTGCCTATATCCTGTACCGGCATCAGGATGGGACCGATGCCTGGGGCGAAGTGAAGAAGATCACGGGGGACAGCCCGGTGGGCGCGGTGTATTTCGGGAACTCGGTGGATATTTCCGGCGACTACGTGGCGGTCGGCGCTCCCGCTGAAGATAACTACAAGGGCGCAGCATACCTCTTTTACCGGAACCAGGGCTCCGCGAACAACTGGGGACAGGTGACCCGCCTGGTTTCGACGGACCCGACCGTGTTCGCTCTCTATGGGTACGATGTTTCCATCAGCGGGAACCGGGTGTTCATCGGTGCTCCCTACGAACCCTATGATGCCTCCGGCACGGATTCCGTCCAAAATGCCGGGGCCGCGTACCTTTACGAGAAGGATCATCCATCGGCGAACGCCTGGGGGCTCCGGAAGAAACTCCTGGCGGATGACCGTACCGTGAGTGCCGTCCTGGGCATGGCGGTGGACCTTGACGGGGAATACGCCGCCGTCTCGGCCGTGGGCAACAAGACCGATGGAGACCTGGGCAATCCACTGGATGTAGCGGGTGCGGCCTATATTTTCCGAAAGGACCAGGGAAGCACGGACGGCTGGGGACAGCAACGCAAGATCGTGCCGGACGAGCGTTATGAAAACGATCGTTTCGGGCATGACCTTTCCTTGTGGGAAGACTTCCTGGTAGTAGGGGCCCCCAATCATGATTACGACGCGGCAGGCGGCAATTACCTGCAGAATGCGGGGGCCGCATTCGTATTCGAAAGGAATTCGGGGGGTGAGAATGCCTGGGGACAGACCGGGAAAATCGTTACCGGGGACCGAACGGCCCTGGATTACTTCGGGGAATACCTGGCCCTGTGCGACCATTACATCGCGGCCGGGGTGGTGGACCAGAAGACGGACGAATCGGGGAGCAACCCGATCGACCGCGCGGGGGCGGTATATACCTTTTACCGGGACCAGGGGGGGACGGGCCAGTGGGGACAGATGCGCAAGATCGTGGCCAGCCAGCGTGCGGAAGGAGACCAGTTCGGGCATTCGGTCGGGATGGACCAGGGGCACCTCCTGGTCGGGTCCGTCGGCATTGTTGGTGAATTCGGGGACCTTACCGAGGGCAGGGTCTACCTGCTGAAGAACCCGCTCCAGTCCGGCTCCATCGTTTTTTCAGCCGTTGGTACCGACCGGTTCACGGTGGACTGGTCCCCCGGCGACGGGGACAAGCGGGCGCTTTTCCTGAGGGAAGGGACCGGCGACGTGGTGCTGCCGGAAGACGAAACGACCTACACGGCAGGCTCCGTATTCAAATCCGGCAGCCAGATCGGGGAATCCGGATGGTACTGTGTCTATAACGGCACGGGCAGCCAGGTTACCGTAACGGGCCTCAACAACAATACAACCTACCGGGCCGTGGCCGTCGAATATAACGGCACGGCCGGTTCCGAACGGTATATCCCCTTTACCGACGATGAAAACCCCGCCTACCAGAAAATGGGATCCATACTGGCCGATGTGGGGATCCACGTGGGCAACGGGCTGATCACCTCCACAACAACCGACATGCAGTACAGCCTGAATTCGACGGACGGCACGGACGGGGACTGGACCGATTGCAGCGATGGAAATACCCCGGTGACCTTCGTGCCCGGCGACGTGTACGTCCGCCAGAAGAGCGTACCCACCAACCACCGCCTGCTGGCAACCATTCCCCCGGTACCCGACATGCCTTCCTTCTCGATCTCCTTTTCCGCCGAAACCAGCGCGGAACTCATTCCCGTGACGGTGGAATACAATGCGGACAACAATTTTGTCACCACCAACATCAACGGGGAGGGAAAAGCCATCAACCTGACACCGGGAACGGACCTGTATTTCAGGGTGAAGGCCACGGCAACCTCCCTGCCCAGCCAGGTACAGCACCTGGCGGTCCCCGAACGACCCGTGCTTGCCGGCTATACCATTGATTACCATGGAGAAACAACGGCTGAGCCCGTCCCGGATACCGTGGAATACGCGCTCTTTTCGGATATGACCGGGGCGGTTCCGGGCCAGGATGAACCGGCGGAGCTCGAACCGGGCACCGATCTTTATTTCCGGATCATGGCCACGACCCAAAGCTTCCGGAGCGGGGTCTTCCACCTGGATGTACCGGACAGGCCCCCCGTTTCGACCTCCTATACCATAGATTATCCCGGGGAACAGACCGCTGAGGCGGTCAGTTCGCTGGACGAATACGGCAATGATCCGGCCATGGAAAGCCCGACCGCGGGCAGCGGCCTGCCCGTGCCGGTGGTTCCGGGCACCGACCTGTATTTCCGGAAGCGGAACACGGGAAGCACCTTCGCAAGCGCGGTCCAGCATCTGAGCGTTCCTGCAAGACCGGCGAAACCCGCTTATTCCATCGATTTCAACAACGAGGCCACCCAGCAGAACATCGAACTTGAAGACGAATATGCCTACGACCCCCTGATGGCGGGAGCGGTGAGCGGAGGGGGGGTCATCCTGGACCTGGAACCGGGCACGACGGTGTACC
>CAZNQG010000138.1:0-7437 GCA_964575235.1 uncultured Bacteroides sp. | reverse complement strand
CCCCAAGCAGTATTTTTTTCCCTTCCAGCATGAAGCTGCAGAAATGGTTAAATCCCTAGGCCTCGGTTTCCGGCTCGGCCATCCGGTAATATATCTCGTCATCCAGGAATTCCTGTGTGGCGATCAGGGTCGGCTTGGGAAGCCGTTCGTAGTATTTGGATATCTCGATCTGCTCACGGTTCTCAAAAACCTCCTCCAGGTTGTCTGTATAATATGCGAATTCCTCCAGTTTCCGGTTGAGTTCCTGCTTCAGTTCCACACTGATCTGGTTAGCCCTCTTTGCAACGATCATAACGGTCTGGTAAATGTTTTGGGTCTCCTTGTCCAGCAGGTTAACATCCCTGGTTACCGTGGTTACGGGAGCTTTTGATTTTTTATAATCCATATTCTGTTTCGATATGTAATGATTATTGTTCGCTTGATATTTCGCTGCCCCCGATGAGGCTCAGGGAAGTCTCGTATATCCGGTCTGCTTCACGGCGGTAGCGGCTTTCGGGGAATTCTCCCACGAAGGAATAGTATTCATCAACGGTGTCCTGGTACCGTTCTGCCTTCTTCTGCAGGATGCTGTTCTCGGCCAGCAGGAAATTTGATTTCAGCAGTAGGAACATAAGCTCTTCCCGGTGTTCCGTATCCGGAAAATCGTTCAGGCTGTTCTGAAGGGCGATGATGGAAGCCTTGTAATCGCCCAGGTTGTAATAGAGCTTGCCGTTCATGTAGGACTTCTGGACCAGCTTGTTGCGCATCCCATCGATGAAGGCCCTGGCTTCCGGAATACGTTCGCTTCCGGGGTTCTGAATGATAAAGAGGGTAAAGGCTGCGATGGCCTTTTCCGTGTTCTCCTGGTCCAGCGAAGGCCTGGGTGAAAGCTTGTAGTAGCAATAAGCTGTCATGAACTCCGC
This sequence comes from uncultured Bacteroides sp., assembly GCA_964575235.1. GTDB lineage: Bacteria > Bacteroidota > Bacteroidia > Bacteroidales > SM23-62 > SM23-62. The sequence continues at coordinate 6,535 of CAZNQG010000138.1, read as the reverse complement.
CTCCTCCCGGTATACGCTGTTGGGATAATTGACGGCCAGATTGCTGAAATGATGGCCCGAGAGTATGTAATCCCGCTGCATGTAATAGCTTTTTGCCTGGTAATAATATACCGTATCGGCTTTGGTGGTTCCCCGGTAAACCGTGGCGATCTGGTCGAACAGTGTGGCGGCCCTTACATATTCTTCATTTTCAAAGTATTCGACCGCCTTTTCGTATTTAAGGACGTAGTCCGAACTTTTCAGGAGCTTTTCGTAGCCGCTGCACCCGGAAATCAGTAACAATCCGCTGAATAACAATGCGATAATATATATCCTGCTGAAAAACATCGTGCAAAAATACATTATTATGATTTGAATTGAAAACGAAACACTTAATATTTTATTCTGGTCGTGATTTTTTGGGCGGCAGCTTTTTTTTGCTTTCGGGAATCTTAAAAATGAATAATTTTGTGTGCATCATAACAAAAAACTCACCATCGTGGATCTATTTGACAAAATCAGAAAAAACAGGGGTCCCTTGGGACAGCACCAGAAGGTCGGGCATGGATATTTTCTTTTTCCCAGGCTGGAAGGTGAACTGGGTCCCCGCATGACATTCAGGGGGAAGGAAGTCCTGAACTGGAGCCTGAACAATTACCTGGGACTCGCAAACCACCCGGAAGTTCGAAAAGCGGATGCCGAGGCAGCCGCGGAATGGGGACTCGCCTATCCTATGGGTGCCCGGATGATGTCCGGGCAAACCACCATGCATGAAAAGCTGGAACAGCAACTGGCCGATTTTGTCGGAAAGGAATCCGCCTACCTGCTGAATTACGGTTATCAGGGAATGACCTCCATCATAGACTCCCTGCTCTCCAGGAACGACGTGGTCTGTTACGATTCCGATTCCCATGCCTGCATCCTCGACGGACTCAGGATGCACATGGGCAAACGCTACGTATACCCGCACAACGATATCGCCAACCTCGAAAAACAGCTCGACCGTGCCACGCAGCTTGCCGAAAAAACCTGCGGCGGAGTGCTGGTCATCACCGAAGGGGTTTTCGGTATGGCGGGGGACCTGGGCGCGCTGGACAAGATCGTACCCCTGAAGAAAAAATACGAGTTCAAACTCCTGGTGGACGATGCACACGGATTCGGCACCATGGGTAAGACGGGTGCCGGGACCGGTGAGCACTTCGGAGTCCAGGACGAGGTCGACGTTTATTTCTCCACCTTTGCAAAATCCATGGCGGCCATCGGGGCATTTGTCGCCGGCGAAAAGAACATCATAGATTACCTCATGTACAACATGCGCTCGCAGATTTTCGCAAAGTCCCTCCCCATGCCGCTTGTGGTCGGTGCCATGAAAAGGCTGGAACTTCTGAAAACCCGTCCGGAACTGAAGAACAACCTCTGGAAGATCGTACACGCCCTGCAGGACGGACTCAAAAAGAACGGCTTCAACCTTGGCGTTACGGAGTCGCCCGTAACCCCGGTTTTCCTGCAGGGGGGGATTACCGAGGCGACTAATGTGATCACCGACCTGAGGGAAAATTACAGGGTATTCTGCTCCATGGTAATCTACCCGGTGGTACCCAAGGACGTGATCATGCTCAGGATCATCCCCACGGCGGTACACACGCTGGAGGATGTGGAATATACCATCAAGGCTTTCACCGAAGTCGCGAAAAAACTGAAAGACGGGGTCTACCCGAAAGAACACCCTCAAGTAATAACGGGGTAAGCAAAAGGAAGGGATGCCATATCGCCGCTACATCGCTTCACGATGTCAGGCGGCTCAACTGGCATCCCTTCCTTTTTGAATTTTTTATAGCAGGAAAGGCCTTACCGCCACGTCGCTTACATCCGTGCAAATAACACGGATGGAGGCTCCTTTGCCGGCAAGGTCTTTCCTTCTAAGTCCCGGCAGTGTCGCCAAAGATGTCGATCTGGAGGCGTGGCGTGAAGCGGTAGCCGTACCGTATGGCCAGGCGCGCGGTCAAATCCACGTTTTTCTTCAGGAGTTCGGGGGTTCCCCCGACGGGCATCAGCACCACGTCGTCATTTCGCACGAATGACAGTTTGTCCAGGAAATCCACCCGGATCTCATCCAGGTCTTCTTCCCCGGCAACCACGAACTTCAACTGGAAATCCTTGTTCGGATTCCGCTCCGGGACCGAAGCAGGCCATTCCCCGTAGTAAGAACCCAGGTTCATGCATGCGTTGATGTATTTCTGCAGGGTATCGATGTTGATCCGGAACTTCCGGTGATCCCGGATGTAATTCTCCGCCACCGGTATTTTCAGCTTCCGGTTCTTTTCCCGGTCCGGTTCCGAACTCTTCAGTTTGGGCGACATCGAGAAAAGGTCCACGTAATGTACCAGCCTTGGAACGAACAGTACGCCGTTGGTTTCCAGGGTGATGTGGACATCCAGCTCCTTTTTCAGCTTTTTCGCCAGCTCAACCAGGGGCTCGGGCTGAATGGTTGGTTCCCCGCCGGATATGACCACATGCCGTATCGGTCCAAGGTTGGCCCGGATCGTGGAAACGATATCCCCGGTTTCCCAGGCTTCGATGTCGTCCGGGTAATGGGAGGCGTATGGCGTGTCGCAGATGCTGATCTCCCCTTGCGCGGTGATCCATGTACAGCGGAGGTTGCAGCCGCTGGTGCGGATGAAAATCACCGGCACCCCGGCCAGTTTGCCCTCTCCCTGTAAGGTTCCCGGGAAGGGATAGCCCGTTGCGGGCTTTTTTTCCAGCGGGGCCCCTTCAGCGGATTTCGTGACCGGGAAAATGCCGTTGCTGACCAGGTTGATCTTCATGGGGTGACGGTTTGTCAGATTTAAAGATTCAGATATGTGCAAAATTAACAGTTTTATGCGTACGGTATGCTTATTGTAATATCCCGGTCGTGCCTTAAAAAACTTCAATAACCTTTTACAGACAATCAAATGGAATTATTTAAATCGATGGACAACCTGGAAGAAAGCCAGGCAAAGAATACCACGGCGGGAGAAGTGGAAAGACAGCGCTGCCTGATCATCGGTTCGGGCCCGGCGGGATACACGGCGGCCATATACGCCGCGAGAGCCAATCTGAAGCCGGTGCTTTACGAGGGATTGGAGCCGGGGGGACAGCTGACCACCACAACGGACGTGGAGAATTTCCCGGGATACCCGGAGGGGATTTCGGGTCCCGCTATGATGGAGGACCTCAAGAAACAGGCCGAGCGTTTCGGGACGGATACCCGCTGGGGAATAGCTACCGCAGCCGACCTTTCAAAACAGCCTTACCGGATCACCATCGACGACAAGCATATCATCGAAACGGATACGGTCATCATCGCCACCGGGGCCACGGCCAGGTACCTGGGATTGGAATCGGAACAGAAATTCATGGGACACGGGGTATCCGCCTGCGCCACCTGTGACGGTTTCTTTTACAAGGGACAGGATGTGGCGGTCGTCGGCGGGGGAGACTCGGCCTGCGAGGAGGCGCTATACCTGGCCGGTCTCTGCAACAAGGTCTACATGCTCGTCCGCAGGGATGTCTTCCGGGCTTCCAGGATCATGGCCGAACGCGTCCGCAACACGGAGAACATCGAGATCCTCTTCGAACACCTGCCCAGGGAGGTGGTCGGCAAGGAAAACGTCGACGGTGTGATCGTCCACAACAAGAAGACCGGAAAGGACTACAAACTAGAGGTTCAGGGGTTCTTCCTGGCCATCGGCCACAAGCCGAACTCGGATATTTTCACCGAATACCTCGATACGGATGAGGTCGGTTACATCAAAACCATACCCGGAACCTCAAAAACCAGCCTGGAAGGGGTATTCGCCTGCGGAGACGTTCAGGACCCGCATTACCGCCAGGCCGTCACAGCAGCCGGATCCGGCTGCATAGCCGCCATCGACGCGGAACGATACCTGAGCGAAAAACGGCTTTAATATCTGAACCAGATTACCTATATTTGCAGCCTGCCGTCATCGGGGTGTAGCTCAGTCAGGTTAGAGTACTGGTCTGGGGGACCAGGAGTCGGCAGTTCGAATCTGCCCACCCCGACGGATAAACAACGCAACCAGCTTAAATTTAGTTGGTTGCGTTTTTGCTTATTGCAAATTGCACGACATGTGCACCGCAATTGGAAACCAAGATATCCAACTTGAATAAGGTCATACCTAACAGTATTGATCTAATCTAAGATTAATTTGAATCGATAATTTTGTTTTAATCGATTTTTCTAACTTGTATATAAGATTCAAACCATGTCTACTTTATGAAGTATGGTGTCCCAAGAGAAAACGGGAGATTAAATTATTCTAAGGTCAGAGAATTCTCGGATGAGCAATGGGAAAGACTTCAATCCATGAAGAATCCTTCATGGTTCCCATTTGAGAAGAAAAAAGTCTTTATTAGTTTTTGTGAAGAGAACAGAAGATTAATGAAGAGAGTAAAATATGCGATTAATAGGAGTGAATTAATTACACCTCTCGTGGTTGAGGATCAACGAAAGAAGGTTAGAGATTTACCCGAATTAGTAATTGAAAATATTGTTAATTCGGATTATTTTCTCCCAATACTTACTAAAGAATCAATACATAATCAATGGGTAAATCAAGAGATTGGATTCGCCAAATCATTTCAAGATATCGAAATTGTAGTGTTAGTAAATTCAGAGATAATTAATAATCTAAAAGGATTTGTTCATAAATTCATTCCGTTACCTTTTCAATTTGAGATCCTAAATGATGATAAGAGAAACAGAAAATCATTTAGAAATGCATACAAAGATCTTATAAGATATCTTGAAGATTCTATTCGAAAGAAATATTCAATTACTAAACAATCTGTTTGAGAATGGATCGAAATATAGATGTGGAATTTGATTAGAATATTTTTACCCAGATTGTTACCATAAAAAACCACCTCTGGACGGCAGAGGTGGTTTCTTAAAGTTATGACTGCTTTACCAACCGATTTGAACTAACCGGTTACACCCTGATCAGGGTTTTGACCTCCTGATCAGGGCTGAGGGGATATCCCTCAAGGCAAAATTACGACTCTTCAAAGAAATGATGAAGTTCAGTCTGGTCAAGAAAGTACTTTTTTTCAACAGTTTTAAACTTTATCAAGTCTCCCGCGATCTTTTGGACCAGGGTCCAGTTCTTCTGAAGTTGCTCAATGGTCTCTTCCAGGATCCGATATGCGTATTCGTGATCGATAATTCCAAGCATAAAACTCTGACGTTCGATGATGTCATATAAATCACTGTTTGCACCCGTCCAATTCCATTCACCGGAGTAAATGGCCTCTGCAGCTATTCCACCAAAATTTAGTGAAATATGATACTTGGCCGTTTCTTCCCCTGGTTCGATAAATTTGTTGAATTCAATTGGATCCGCCTCGAAAAATCTATCAGCAAAATCATATTCATCGCCCTCCATTGCATGTCCTAGAATAATTCTATCATCCTTCTCTTCTCTTTCAATTGTCACTATACTAGGCCATTGTCCATTGATGATTTGAATAACTGCATGTCCAGCCTCGTGATAAGCTATTCGAATTGGATTCTCTATCGATGAAATTGCTTCATCATTACCCTGTGGATAAAATTCTTTAACCCGGGGCTTCAAGAAGCTTACCAATTCATCAACTACATCCTGTGTATTTCTCATCACAAACGATATTTTATAGTTTAAAAATAATTAATCCTCCGGCCAGAGCTTACTCCGGATTAGAATTTGCCTCCGAAAGCTTCCCCAGGATCTGGAAGATCGTAAGAAGCGATTCTGCAAAATCTGCTGATTCCATATCCACAGTAAGCCGTCCCTTGATTTCAAGCTGGCCACTCAGGATAAATGTGGCCATTTTCATGTATCCCTGGCAGAGTTTAAAGAACTGAGTAGCCAGGTAGGTCCTTTCCGGATATTCCTTCTCCAGGAACTCCTCGAGCTCCGAGTAATCGTATTTCAGCTTTTTCATGACCGGACCTCCTTTATTTCTCTGAATACTTCAAACATATCGACCAGGTGTGCAAGGTCATTTGTGCAGTCATGGCCCATTACGAAAAAGTTTGCATTGTTGACGTAATTCTCGTAATGGGTTTGGGCAAGCAGATCTGTGAATCCAGCAACAAGTTTTGAAAATGCCTGGGCAAGTTCCAGGGGTTCGGGCCTGCCACTGGCCAGGAAGGTATCAAGACCTGAGAGATCGAAGAAATTCCCGGATCCTGGTTCTGCCTGGCCGGCGCCCGGGTCCCCGACCTGATCATCCAGGCCGTTGTCAATCATCCCGTTCAATAGGTCCCTGAGAGCCTCAGAGAGCCTGCCGGCAGTATCGGAGTATTCTTCGTCGTCCTGATGAGGGCGGTTCTTAAAACCAATCGTAAGGAGCTCAGAGAGGATCTGCCGGTTGGCGACGGGATCCGGATCACTGAGATTGGAAATGAATTCCCGGAAGAGCTGCAGGGCAGCCTGGGATTTTTCCTCCTGGTTACTGTTATTCACCTGGTGGGAGGAGTGACCATTTTTACGATTCATGACCGGGCCTCCTC
>CAZNQG010000137.1:2203-7467 GCA_964575235.1 uncultured Bacteroides sp. | reverse complement strand
ATTTGCAATCAAACAAGAACCGGCATGGCAGCATATCTTCCTTTAATCGCTTGCTGGCCCATGAAGCCTGGAACCATAACAAACTTTGGGATAGTCCGGCAAGCCACAAAATACACGAAAGGCTCAATGACGAGGAAGGCGTCAAATACGGGGATAACGGCGATCCCATGGCTGGTTTTACGATGTCGGTCAGTTTCCTGCGCCTGGACAGGAAAACCGTACTATCGTACTTCACCAACAAAACGGTGAGTATGGTCGTTGAATCTTTGTTCATCAAGCATACAACTGCAAAGGCCGATAAAGAAGCTCTCTTGCTCGCCCATCATTACGGTGTGGTGGAATCCGAAGAGGATATCGAGCTTTCCAGCAGGTTGTTGAATCCGCCGGGGTCCAAAGACGAAAGCGTGATTCCCCGAATGAGGGCGGATGTCCGTGACCGAATCGAGGGAACCAGTGGCCTTGAACAGGCCAACGCACTGGTAGAATCCATCAATATCATCGACAGTTCTGAAATCAGTGCCACCTACGAACCGGTTATGGAGAAGGAGGCCGAAAGGATCAAGCAAAAGACAATTGAAGACCTGGAAGCGGTTATAAAGCGGAAATTGAGCGGCCAAACCCGTTCCGGAACGCTGACAGACGGTCTTTCCGAAATCAGGTCTCTGCTGGACATTATTAAACAAACTATGGAAGCATCGCGTATATGCGCTCACGATAAAACCAACCAAGTCCAGCAGTTTTGTAAACCTCATCAGGAGGTGGTCAATAATTGTTTTGAAGAACTGGATCGCTTTCGTAATCGCTCCGGATTATGGCGTTTTTTTCACCCGTTTCTTCTCCGCAGGATAATACATCTGTTAAAAAACTCAGGACTGATTTATCTTGAATGCCGGTTACAGATCAGCAGCTTGAGTTTTGCCGTGCAAATGCTTGACGATCTGATCGAATGGATCGATCAGCGTTTGACTGATCTGACTATACTTAATCAGAACCTCCAGCAGGTCTATGCCGCTTGCAGTCAGCGGGCACAAAGATGCAACAACCGTTCCACTATACCTGCTACTCCTATCGGTATTGATCTGGCGGACAAGAAGTACCTGAAGTCCACATTTAACCAAGAAGTTAAAAAACATGGTGGGAAACAGAAGTTTATTTCCAATATGATCGCTCGTTACATGTCAGAACACAAATCCCTGGGCTTTTTGCTGGGTAAGACGCCGGAGCAGATCGAAGACGTTTACATGGATCTATATGAAAAAACTTTCTCGCCACAGTGGGAAAAGGCAAATGTGATCGATGAATTCCGGAGGATATATCCTAAAACGCATCGACAGGAAGCATTTGTACAGCAGCTTGTAAAACAGTCGGAGGGCAGGATACTGACGGCAGGAGAAAACGGACAGGAGATTACTTATTTCAAGCTCGTAATCGTGCCGGATAGTAGTTGTACCGAGTGGGTGCGGGGTCTCTTGGAAAGGGTTGATCCGAAACCGGGCCGGTGGGAGATTGTAGTCGATCACAATTATGAGGCATTATCCGTCGTTCAGTTAAGGGGCGGCATATCCCTGTCTCCCTTAATTTCCAGGCACAAACAGTATGGTGTGCGTGACTGGAAGGAAATGATACGCCAGTCAATCGATCCGGTGTGTTCCATGATGGTTCCTCCCGATCCCGATGATCGGCAGTTGAGGCTGGTGATGGCCAAAGGGGTGATAACGGGTCAATTGAACTATGAAGAAATTCACGGTTTCTGCCTGCACTTTTCCGGCAGCGAACTTATTCCCCTGGGTAAAGATGCGAATGAGGCAATGGAGAAGCTACGCGGATGGTGGCCCTGGCTGGTAAGGATTGAATCCACTTTCGGACATCTGGTAGTCATAAATGACGAGGATATTTTCCGGCGAATCGAACAGTTGGATGTCAGAAGGCGGACACTTGAATCCGGTGATGATCCGATCACCTGCTTGGTTGATGATACTGCGTTATCGGATATGAAGGAGCAACTCGGCTTGTTAATACCCTGGGCGCGTCGTGTCCGACCCTTTTCAGATATCAGCAAAGAGGAATAGTGAACCATGAAAAAGCGAAGAGTAAAACTTCCCGGCGGTAGGGTAATGGTTCACCGGGCAGATCCGTTTGTGAAATACCTGAGCCACAATGAATCGGTTACGCACTCTGACGTACCGACAATAAGAAATGCACCTGTTAGGCCAACTGCTTCTTCGGTGAATACGGATGGACAAGTTCCGCCTTCCCATATGCTGGATGAAAGCGAAGTCCTGATATTCGGCGCCGGGGCTATGGGCGGGTATCTGGCCTATTTTCTGGCCGCCGTTGCCAGAATAATTATCCATCTAATCGACTTTGACGTGGTGGACCACAAGCATACACGGGGCGGCAGAACGATCTACGAGGCCGGTCAGGTCCGCCAGAGAAAGGTCTATGCGGCAAAGGACAAGATCCAGAGGGACTATCCCTTGAGCCGGGTGATCCCGTACCCGTACAACGTCATGGATCTTCCGGATGCTGAGTTGCGCCGCCTTGCAAGAAGATCATCGATTGTGATCAATGCAATTGATGACGGGACGGCCATGCTCCGGATTAACGATCTATTGTATACTGAAACTGAGATTCTTTACGCTGCCCTGCATACCGGAGCCGCAAGCGGTCACGTCATCCTGACCGCGCCGCTTGCCACGGCCTGCCTGCGCTGCTGTCTGAATATTAACTCTCCGGATGAAATCCAGACCCTTCATGGTGAACCCGGTGCGGGTCCGGATATTCGCAATGTCGCCAACCACTGCGTGACGATTGCCCTTGAGATCATGGAGGCCAAGGTAACCGGCAAGCCCATAGAACGCTGGGATATAACAAGGAATATTTTTTACTTTTCGAACAGACGAGATGAACAGTTGAGCCCGGAAGGTCCGGGGGTACACCTGAGGCGTGCCGTAAGGATGCCTGGGTGTCCCGTTTGCTCGGCTGCTCATTAACAACTTTTTTAAAAGGAGTATAGTCATGATCAGTGGTAGCAATTCATTGGTGGCGGTGAACCGACGAAACGGTTCAAGGCGTCCGGCGGTTTTAGTTCGGGATCGGCAGATGGCCGCTTCAACACCGGTTCTGCAAATGCTGCTTGCAGAGGTGGCCCTGCTTCGGCAGGAGGTTAACTCAGTGGTTGACGTGTCGCGGACTTATCCTGTGCCAACCCGTTTGCCTGAGCAGCAGCAGATTGTCATTCCGGGCAACAGCGTTGAGGTCGACCGGATGAAAAAAATCTTTGACTGAGTGTATGGGGGGAGGAAATCGTTTCCCTTCCCTCACTATTTGAATTCGTATCAGTTTTATATAAGGCAAATGAACCGGTTACTGAACAATATTGTAAGGCTGTTCCGAAGGCTTGCCGGGGCCATGAGAGCATGGAGACGGTCACACGGGCATCGGGAGATGATGTATGACGCAACAGCCAATAAAGAGCAACTGCTCGATCCTGTTCGGCGTGAAGGAGGGCAGCGTACCCGCATCGTCCACGTCATCGGGCCCAGGGCGTCATCAGATGGTATCGGCTGGGATGAAGAACAAATCGGATATATGGAAGACGGTTTGGTTCAGACCAGGGTCCAGTACCGTCAGGCCCGGCGGTGCGACTGCGGGGCCGTGCTCGCCTATGACAATTCTATCCTGGGGACATGTATTGTTTGCGGCAGGGTAGTATGCAAGCAGGAAGGCTGTGCCGCCCGCTGCGAGAGGTGTGGTGCCCTAGTCTGTGCCCGGCATGCCGTGAGGATTAACAAACATATGTTTTGCGGCCCGCACCGCTTATACGGATGGTGGCTGCGTTTCTGGGGGATGCTGGAATGAATGATCATTACCTCTGGTGGCTGTTTGTATTTACGCTTGTTGTAATTGTTGCAGGCCCATTACGTAGATCGATTTTACGGCAATGGCGTTTCGCCGTGCCCGCATTGGTTGCCGGTGTTCTGTCTTTTACGGTCATGGGCGGAGCAATGAAACTCAAGGGACCATGCTGGATGCCCTGGGCCCTATGTTTTATGGCAGCCATGGGTGCCGGTATCACCTTCAAGCGTTTATTCGACGACGTGTTTGGCAAGGATAAATGACATGGTTCCTCTCTACATGATAGAGAGGTTGGCCGATCAGATTGGGCGTGATGATCCGAAGGTTTTGCGTCTGGTCGAGAACGCCAAGCTCTTTCCCGAATACCGGGATGACGTTCTGCAACTCCTGCAGGTCATGTACAGGCAGAAGTTCTCGACGCTGGGAAAGGAACCGGTTTTCGCAACGCCAACGGACCTTCCGTCCGAGGGCCGGATGCTGGGCCGGCTGCTGGTCGGCGATACGATACGTTATCCCTATCGCCATCCGAATACCGAGCTTTCCGGAAATACCGGCGTCTTCGGCGTGACCGGCTCCGGTAAATCCAGCATTACCGGGCACATGATCGAGGGATGGATGGAGGAAGACATCCGCGTGTTCATTCTCGACGTTGCCGACGAGTACGGCTGGCTCATTCACCGTTTTCCGGTGGAGAAGCTGCTCGTCATAAGGGCGAGAGCGTTTCCGCTGGGCCTGTTCGTAAATCCCGTTGGCTCGATCCTATCGCCTCTCGCATGGCTGGCACGGGTGGTGGGAGTTCTCAGGGAGTGCCTGTTCCTGAGGGACGGCAGTTGCAACCTGCTGCTTAAAATTGTAGGTGAGATGTACCGGGTAAACGGCGTTCTCGGCGGATCAAACGATTATCCGCTCTTTACGGAGGTTTTTCAGAAACTGGTTACAAGCAAGTTCTCGTCTCAGAGCAGGCATGCCGGTTTCCTTGAAACCCTCGTCAACAGATTTCACGGCCTATTGCAGAGCTTTCCGGCACTGAACGCCAGGCATTCGCTCATACCGGAACAGGTCATGCAGAGAGCCCTGATCATACGGATGGCCGACCTGAGTCCCTCGGAAATCGACGTTTTCACCGGCCTCTTCCTGAACTGGTTTATGGCCGTGAGGGAGGGCAGGATATGAACCACACCGAAATAGTCCTGGTCATCGAGGAGGCCCACCTGCATGTCTCGCGACAGAAAATGCTAAGGTACGACCTGGGCGAGCCCCTTGTCGTGCGGCTCCTGAGAATCGCCAGAAAGCACGGAGTGTCCGTTACCGCCGTGGACCAGATACCTTCGGAACTGCCCCCGGCTCTGTTGGGAAACCTGGCGACGCGTATCGTGTTCCGCCTTACCAACAGCCTCTGCGTCCGG
>CAZNQG010000137.1:0-2103 GCA_964575235.1 uncultured Bacteroides sp. | reverse complement strand
TCCCCTGGAGACCATAGAGCAGAGGTGCGAGGCGGTAGATATCGACCGGGCAAGGGAGTACCGGGCACGAAAGAACCTGGAGAAGCTCGGCATGATCAGGCCCGGCGACAAGGTCGGATCAAGGTTGCAGTTCTTTATCCCCACGGAAAAGGGAAACAGGTGGGGGCACGCCCTGGGCCTGAAGATAGCCAGGTATAAGTCGGGCGTGGGGCATGAGTTTATGGTTCAGGGCGTGAAAAAGGCCCTGGAAAGATGCCTTCCCGATATTGCGTTCTTCCCGCCGGGTGAGGGCCTGGGCATATGCGGTGTACAGCCCGACCTGCTGGCGGGGATGGGGGAACACGGCAGAGACGGTTCCGAAGGCTCCTGGCGGATGGCGATACAGGTCAGTTGCACCAGCAAGCCCGCTTACGAGGCAAAGAAGGCTATAGAGCTGTCCCGGATACTTCAGATCGACCTGGTGATTGTCGTGGCAAGGAATAAGTCGGGCCGAAGGGAGCTTGAGAAAAGGATAGGGCGGGAACTCAAGGCATCGGGTGAGGGTGATTCGAGAGATATGCAGGGGGATGACGGGGTACTACCACTTTTGCGGTGTGATCCCGGTACAGAGAACGGAGGGCAGGGGACCGAGACCGGCGGGGATTCTGGCGGAGCGGGGGAGAGCAAAAAGGGGCAAAACCAACCGCATACCGAGAAGAAAAAGCAAACCCATAATCAAAAACGGATGGGGCGTATCGAAGTGCTTGATTTTGAGACATGCGCAAGTGCGGGCTATGACTGGACTTGGGTACTGGATTAATTGGAAATATAAATTCATAGGGTAATTGGTGAAATAAGGGCGAATATGAATATCAATAATAATTCCAAAAAAACCAGGGTGTTTTGTCCGCTGATGAACGATTTCGTTCCTGACATCCTTCATTGCGGGAGTTGCGAGTACTGGGACAGAGGATGTAGCTTTCAAGTCGGCATAAAAAGGTCCGCCCGACGCGTATCGAGAATCTGCCGGTCCCTTCTGAAAAAATGGTTTCGTCCTCGTCGCCTGTTCCGCAAGGGAGGCAGGCGTCTTCAGGTACCAACCGTATGGGAAAGGCATCCGTTCAGCTTGCCAGATGCCGAGGCTGACCCAGCAGTGGTTGATGAGGTGGATTTTAGTACTGTCGCTCTTATCGTACCGGAGGAAGCGGATATGCCGGAAAAACAGGAGGATGAAATCAATTTGCCCGAGTTGATTGAGGATATCTGGGAAGTGACACCCGATGTACCGGACTGGTGTTCCGGCCCGGAAGTGACTGAACCGATAGTAACCAGCCCTATGTCAGATTTACAACCTCGGAATCCCCTACCAGAATCGTTCCCGCCCGGCCCCGGTCTGACATCTGGGGTCGAATCCGTGGAAAACGGTATTCCCGAACCTTTACTCAAGCCGCCTGGACAGGAACTGATCTAAGGAATTCGTATTATGCCGGATACGTTAGAAAACAACCTTTATAAGTGTCCCAAACCAAAAATACTCATGGGAGCAAGAGAGGCTTTATGCTTCCTGGACGTTTTACGAAAATACGGCCTTCTTTCCAGACGAACGGTTGCGCAATATGTTTTGGAATCTCTCTACGCCGGTCCTGAAATTCGGGAGGGTACTGCGGCTTATAGAAACGTCGAAGATTCCCTGTTTGGCGAAGTATTTGACAAAATGCGGATGGGATCGGATTTATCTGTCCATACCGAAAATGGCGAAGAGCCGCTCAATCCTGAGACCACAGACTATTTACGCCGGATCATAGCCGGTGCTTGCGACGAGGAACCTGGACTGTCACGTTTTGAAGGATCATTTAACGACTATTCCGAAGACGCTTACAGGGAGGTTCGTGATTTGCTTGGCAGAGAGGGAATGGAATATCTAGGTATTTCCCCCGGCATTTTGCTACGGCTGAATCCGGGACGGAATCAAATTCTATCTGAGACGGACACTGACGCATCGTATGATAATGCTATCATCCCGTTTTCTGTCAATGAGCATGAAAATAATGCTGGCGAAGCATCATCTCCACATCAGAGCTTGCCCGGCGATGACTGGAATCCTCACTATCCCGAACTGGAATC
>CAZNQG010000136.1:0-7522 GCA_964575235.1 uncultured Bacteroides sp. | reverse complement strand
GGTCAAAGCCGGATTCAGCACCCTTGCCCTGAACTCTGACCACGATTACAGCGGCGCAACAACCGTCTGGCAGGGCGGTTTGCTGGTGAGCGGAAACCTCCGGCAAAGCCCGGTGCAGGTGCACAAGGAAGCTTCCGTGGGCGGGAGCGGAACGTTTGGCGGGGGACTTACCCTGGAGCAGTACGGGATACTGGTGGTCGGTCCGGGAAAAGGACTGGCGGATACACTGACCGTATCCGATTCCCTCGTTTCCACGGGTTCGTCCACCATTTTCTTCGACCTCTCGGATGATACCTCAGGGCTTTCAAAATCAAACGATTTCATCCTGGTGGATGGGGATCTGGGACTCAAATACCGGGCCGTGCTGGATTTCCGGTTTTTGGATGGAACTCTCACGGCCGGACAGTATAAGCTCATCCAATACACCGGAGCCATGACGGGTGACAGCAATGCCTTTTATTGCATGGGACTGGACGGATTACCTTACCGATTGCTGGACACGCTCAATTCCATAATCCTCGATGTGACAAAATTCCGTGATCCGGCCAGGCTGACCTGGAAGGGAGATTCATCGGAAACCTGGAACCTTACAGGGGACAGGAACTGGCTGAATGCAGGCGTGCCGGATATGTTCGTTCCCAACGATACCGTGGTTTTCAACGACGTGGGACTCCCTCACGATACCGTCACCCTGGTCGGATCGCTCTATACCGGAAACATCCTGGCGGATGCGTCGGAAGTTTATCTCCTGACCGGAAGTGGGACCATCAAGGGGCCCGGTGGACTTCTTAAAACCGGGGAAGGCAAGCTGGTACTTACCGGGGAACACGAATACACCGGTCCCACCCAGATCCTTGCAGGTTCCATCGAAGCGGAGTACCTGAATGATGCAGGGGTTGCCAGTCCGCTGGGAGCTGCGGACAGCGATCCATCCAAGCTCCTGCTTGACGGGGGAGAATTGATCCTGACCGGTGGATCATCCTACAGTACGCGTGGAATGACCGTCGGAGCAAACGGGGGTACCCTCAATCTGCTGGAGGCATCAACCACCTTGACGCTTTCCGGGAATCTATCCGGCAGTGGGCGGCTTGTTAAAACCGGCCTCGGGCGCCTGATCCTCGGCGGTAACGGTACCTGCAGCGGAACCATCGAGGTAACCGGAGGAAAGCTGACCGTAGTAAACAAGAGCGGAAGTGCCACAGGCAGCGGCCCCGTGATAATGAAGGCAGGAACCGCCCTGGGCGGGTATGGCTCCATCGGGGGCAGCCTCCTGATCGAGGACCAGGCTACCCTTGCCGTAGGCACAGACAAAACGGCATCCAGACTTACGATAGACAACGATGCTGAATTCCAGTCAGGCAGCACCCTTGAGATCCACCTGGATCCTGAATCCAGCGCATCCGACACCCTGGGGGTCAACGGAGATCTTCAAATTGGCGGGACCCTGGAACTCGTCAAGACGATTTACAGAACTTATGTACCCGGGACTGCATACCGGATCCTGGATGCCGATCCGATCAGCGGCAGCTTTACGCAAATAATGCCCTCCACACCCGGTACGGGACTCGCATGGGATACCGCGCGTCTATACTCGGAAGGGATCCTGGAGGTGATCAGCACGGTGGGGATTGCCGAAACACAAAGCTCCCTGGAAATGACCATCTTCCCCAATCCGGGCAGGGGTACGGTTACCCTTTCAGCCCATGGATTACAGGCTGCGGGAAGCGAAATGCTCCTGAGATGCTTTGACCAGCGGGGAAGGCAGGTTCACCAGGAAAAAGTCTTCGTATACGGTGATGGCGCCAGGACCTTAATCCGGGTGGACGGATGGACGCCCGGCATTTACTTGTTCATCCTGAATGCCGGAAATAAAACCGGCGCCGTTCGGTTCCTGAAGGAATAAGCCGGATCAATACCCGTTTTGTTTTGCCTTTTATTTCTTATTCGAACCTGTAAAGCTTGACGCGCTGCACGGTGCGATCCGCTCCGTTAAACTTCAGACCCGTTCCGGTCATGTTCATGGCAGCCCGCTTCGCCAGACCAAGGATCGCAAGGAAAAAGAGGCCGCAATACGAAAGAACTTTGTAATTCATATTGTTTTTATTAGTCAATAATCAGCATCCTCAGGCAATGTCGGATCATCCGGGATTCTTTCAGCGCAGGATCCCGAATTCCCATAAAGGAACCACCCTGCATCTTATCAGGGCAGGATCCCGAAATCAAAGTACAGGGTGTGGCTGAAGGTCCCGTTGAGTTCGTTCGGCGCTCCCTGGGGACCCGTACTCTCAGCCCCGGCATTGATCCGGGTGCTCATTTTGGTCCCAATTGGCGGGATGGCATCCATGAATGACAGGTCCCCCGCCGGCAGGTCCGGGTACAGGGTTGGCGCCGGGAATGCGTAAAATTCGAAAAGGCGGAAGAAGACATCCCGGTCCGCCGTCACCACACGGATTTTCCCGTCCAGCGTGTTCAACTCCATCCAGCTCACATCGGCATGGTACCCCTTGAATTCTGGGAAGTCCCAGGGACTTGCACCGGCCATGGTGTTGTTATAGGCTTTTTCCCAAACATCCAGGCTGCCGCCCTGCATCCGGTTCTTCCATACGCGGTAGGGACCCTTTCCCAGCCACCGCGCCGAGATGACATTCCCTTCCTCGAAATCAAAACCGATACCTGCAAAGTCATAGCTCCCCGAAAGCGAATAGCTGTACTGCATCTTAACCCATCCCCCCGGGTACATGGTCCACCTTACCCGGTCCATATTTCCATGGTAGGTGCATTCCACCACATGGTTCGGGCCTTCTTTATAATGCCTGATGCCCTCCAGCCCGGAAGTGCCGGAACACAGTACCGGTCCCCCGCCAAACGAAATCACCCTCCTCCGGTTGTTCCTGACCTGTGCCAGCTCCCCGCTGGTCTTGCTCAGGGTGATGGATATATCGTTGGCCGACAGGCTGATGGAACTGTCGGTCTCCTCAACTTCGACTTCCGGAAATTCCCCTGGTTCCAGCAGGGGTTTCAGCCAGGCGACCGGGTCGCCGATCCGCCAGGCCCATTCCATAACCCGTTCCCCGTGGGGATCGTAAGCTTCCAGCCTCAGGGCACCGGACTGCTTCCAGTCCTCCGGAAGATCGAGCCTGATGGTCCCCGTATTGCCCGGCCGAACCGATGGTCCTTCCAGCATGCCTTCATCCAGCACCCGGTGGCCGGAAAGGTTTTCGTAAGGGGATGGAAAATCCACCATCTGCCAGCGGAAGCTGCACTGTCCAAGTTCCGTGAAATGGTAACGATTCTCCACGGGTAGTTCCCCGGTAAAATCTTCCGGGAGGTCTTCCATGGCAATCACGACCGGAGAAAAGATCTCACGGATGGCATAAAAGCTTCCCTCCTTTTCGCGGTGGGGACCCAGCACGCCGTCGGGAGCATTGACCAGGTTCACATCGACGGCACCGTTCATGTCCGTTCGGACCACGCCTTCATCCAGCAGGGCCCAGAGGAATCCGCCACCGGAAAGTCCGGAGGCATACATCAGCTCCCAGTAATCGTGCAGCCCGGCACCGCCGCCTCCGTCATTCTGGGCGTGGAGGAATTCCGATGTCATGTATATCAGGCTGTCCTGCAGGATGTTCATGGTACTTTGATAGCTCTCGTAATGGTTGGTCTCGATCCCGTTGAAATCGTTTCCCGGCCGGTGGTGGCAATGGATTACCTGCCGCCCGGTAGGATCCTGGATCGTAAAGTCATCATCCAGCTCCTTGTTCGTCCCCCCTTCGTTCCCGTTGCTCCAGAAGATGATGGATGGATGGTTCACATCGCGCACGACCATTTCCCTGACCAGCTTTTCGCCCACTTTCGTATCGTAGGCATTCTGCCAGCCGGCCAGCTCATCCAGGACATACAGTCCCAGGCTGTCGCAGATCTCCAGGAAGGATTCATCCGGCGGGTAATGGGAACAGCGCACCGCGTTCATGTTCATCTGCTTCATCAGCTTTACATCCATAAGATCAATTCCCCGGTTCAGGGAGCGGCCCGTTTCAGGCCAGAATGCATGCCGGTTGATGCCTTTCATTTTGATCTTGGTCCCGTTCAGGTAAATCCCGTCACCGTGGCGGATCTCCACGGTCCGGAACCCGAACCTCTCCTGGGTCCGGTACAGGGTGTTCTCACCGTTTTTCAGGTAGACCCGGGCGGTGTAGAGGTTCGGCGTTTCCGCCGTCCACAGCAGGGGCGTTTCCAGGCGTGTTTCAAGGTTTGCCGTACCGTTCCCCGTAACGGGGACCGAAGGACAGACCCCGGCCACCTTCCCCCCGGCATCCAGGATTTCCGCTTCGACGACGGTCCCCGGCTCAGCGTTGGTACAACGGACCCGCGCATGGAAGTCCCCTGCCGCCGTTCCCCAGGCCGTAACGTGCGATATATGCTGTTGCGGAAAAGCTTCCAGGTAAACGGGCCGGAAGATGCCCCCGAATATCCAGTAATCGGCATAACGTTCTGCGCTGTTCACCGAGCGGTTTGAGGACATTTTGCTGACGGTGACCTCCAGCAGGTTGTCCTCTCCGTATTTCAGGAGCCCCGTAACATCGTAAGAGAACCGGTAGAAGGAGCCCCGGTGGATCTCTCCCGCCGGCTGCCCGTTGATCTTTACCTCGGTATCGGTCATGGACCCCTCGAAGACGATGTTCACCTTGCGTCTCTTCCAGGCATCCGGCACCCGGAAGGTGTGGCGGTAAAATCCCTGCTCGTCTGCAAACCTGAATTTCCGGCCGTAGGTGACGTAATCGCGCCCGTAGTTGTAGCTCCCGAATCCCTGCTGTTCCCAGCAGGATGGGACTTCAATGGTGGTCCATACCCCGCTGTTCCTTCCGCCCGTGCAGTAGAACTCCCAGGTTTCGGTGTTCCGGTTGTCGGTCCCCGATAAATACATCACCGCCTTTCCGGGGGCTTCCCTGGCAGACAGGTCCATAACGGCGATGGCAATCAGGAATGCAGTCCATACGGTGCTTGATGTAGTTTTCAAAATCCGGTGTAGAGGTATTTTATTCTGGTTTTTTCGGGTGTTATTCATTTCTTAAGGTTTTTGTCAAATATCAGGATTTCACCTTTTTCTGTGGGAACCAGGACTTGTTTATCCCCGTACCTGAGTACACATTCATTTCCCAGCCCGGAAAGGATGCGGGACTTTTTCTGCTCCCCGTTCTCCCGGTTGATGTCCACCTCGAACCCTCCCCCTTGCGCAAAGGCCGTGCACGTGCCCGTCCGGCCATATTGAATCTGCGGGGCATCTTACTCTGTATAAAGCCGCAGTGCACCGCCCCTGTCGTCGATCCTCCAGGTCCGGTTCATTTTCAGTACCTCTGCACCGGCCAGGAACATGGGACCGTAACCGTTGGCTGCGTAGACGTTGACCGGCCGGTAGTAATAAAAGACCGGGTCGAATCCCATGCCCGTACCCACGCAGGTGCCTTCCACCTGTCCTGTTTCGTTTACCTTTTTCGCAAGGGCGCTCCAGGCAATGGTTACCATCGGCCCGTAACTCCTGTAATCCACCCAGTCCCGGTTGATGGCTTTGGCCGTGGCATAGGTGAACATGGCAGAGGAGGAAGTCTCCAGGTAGGAGTCCGGCCGGTCGATCAGCTGGTGCCAGAGTCCCTGCCCGGACTGGTAGGATGCCAGTCCCCGGATATGCGCCCTCAGGATCCCGAGCACTTCATCCCGTCCCGGGTGATCCTCGGGCAGAACGTCCAGCAGTTCCACCGTGGCCATGATGGCCCAGCCGTTGGCCCTTCCCCAGTGAAAGTACGGGTGGGGGTCCATCTCCTCGGCCCAGCCGTGGATGAAGATCCCCTTCTCCTTTACGAACATTCTTTCCGAGAATTGCAGGATCTGCATCACCGCATCGTCGTAGTATTTCGTTTCGCCCGTCCATTTCCCCATTTGTGCAAGGGCAGGCACGCTCATGAACAGGTCGTCCAGCCACAGGGTATGGGGATGCGGGAATGGGCGCGCCAGGGTGCCGTCATCGAGCCGGAACTGCTTGTTGCTGATATGGTCCATGTAGGTCTGGATAAAGGGCTCCAGTCCCTTCCCGGCCCCCGAGCGAACGGTTTTGATCATGGCGGCGCACATGGCCCCTGCATCGTCCAGGGTCCTCGGGTCCACGATGGAACGGAAGCTGTAATCGCGAATGAGCCCCTCCTCGACAAAGCCCTGTACGGCGGGTATGACCTCGGCCAGGAATTTCATCCGCTCGACCGTATATTCCGTGAATGCCGGATCTCCCGTGAACTCTCCGGCCAGGAGCATGCCTGCATAAAGGACTCCCCACTCGTAGGACACCAGGCGGAAATCACCCGGAGCGATCCGGGTTGATGTATCCGCAGCGGACCAGTCCGTGATGGCCTCTCCCGTGTTCCGGTCCACCAGTCCCACAGGCGTACCCTCATCCAGGTACTGCCTTATCCGCTCGAGTACGGCGATAAGGTCCTCCTCCGACATGGCTTCATAGGGCACGGGGTAGTCGGGCCGCAGCAGATGCAGGCTGGTTACATCGGCCTGTTCCTGCTGGGGTGCCTGGTTCGTGCAGGAACTCAGTATTCCCAGGGAAATAATCACGATCCACAAGGCGGGGAAAAAGATTCTCGGTGTCTTCATTGTATTCGGTTTTTATAGGTTGGTTCAATCGAGTTTGGATGGCTTCCGGATCCGCATGGCAAATCCTCCCCTTGCCATCAGGTTTATCTCAAAGCCAAGTTCCGGTTCAACGGTCCGTTCTTCCATGCGGAAGGAACGCGGAACCTCTCCGTCCGTGATCAGGACCGCCCTGCCCGGTGCATCCAGGAAATCCATGGAGATTTTAAGGGGTTTATTGCGGTTGTCACCGTTGATCCCGGCCACATACCAGTCATCCCCCGAGCGGCGTGCCAGGATGACGCTCTTTCCCGGTTCCCCCGCGATGAAGCGGGTATCGTCCCAGGTGCAGGGCACCTGCCGCATGAAATCCCGGACGTATTCCGGTACTGCCTGCATACCCCGGGGTATCTCCGCATAGTGCTGGACGCCGGACCAGAACAGCACCGAAAGGGCAAGCTCGAAGGCATTGCTGGTGAGGCGCTGTATCCGCGGCACCTCGGAGAAGCACACGGGGGTGAAATCCATGGGATCGAAAACGTTCCTCGTGTAAGGTATTACGCAGCAATGTTCCGGCTGACGGTCCGCATTCGCCTGCTCGAAGGTCACGAATTCGAATCCCTTGATCGCTTCCATGGTAACCAGGTTCGGGTATGTCCGCTGCCAGCCCCTGGGCAGGGTGGCCCCGTGGCAGTTGACCATCAGGCCGAAGCTGGCCGCATCCTCGAAAATATCCTGGTAATATTCCATCATGGAAGCCCCGTCGCCCCCGAAGAAATCGACCTTGATGCCTTTAATTCCCATTTCCTTCAGGCGGCTGAATTCCCGGACGCGGTCCTCATGGGTCAGGAGTTTGCTTTTGGGACTGTAAACCGTTGTGGTCCAGTCCCCGGAC
>CAZNQG010000135.1:0-7641 GCA_964575235.1 uncultured Bacteroides sp. | reverse complement strand
GTATCGAACATTACAGCACATCGGAAGGGCTGCCGCATAACCGGATTCGCGACATCTTCATCGACCGGGAAGGAAACGTTTGGATCGCAACCCGGAGCAATGGCCTGTATTCGGTCAACTCGGCAAAGTCCTATTCGATTACGGGCGCAGGCTCATTTATCCTTGAATTCGTATCCATCACAGAAGATGAATACGGAAACCTCTGGGCAGCCACGGAGGATAACGGCGTATTCAAATTCGTTTCGGATACCCTGGACTATATCTCGACGGACCAGGGACTCAAATCCAGTTCCTGCTACAGCATCCTGAACGACGGGAAAGGAAATATCTGGGTGGGCCACCGACTCGGGCTCAGCAAGATCGAGGTTGACCAGGGAATGGTAGTGGCCATGGGAACCGAATCGGGGATCAACGGGGATTGCCAGCCCAATGCATCCGCCATAACCGCTGAAGGAGTCCTGCTGTTTGGCACCTCGGATGGCCTGGTTATGTACGATACTCGAAAGGAAGAACGCAACCTTACACCACCCATCACCAACATAACATCGGTCCTGATCTCTGACCGGCTGTACGATTTCAGCCAACCCATCGTGCTGCCTTACGGAATCTACAAGCTCAGGATTGACTTCATCGGCATCAATTATGCAGCCCCCGAAAAGGTTACCTACCAGTATAAGCTGGACGGTTACGACGACTGGTCCGATCCCTCCTCAGTACCATATGTGAATTACGGCCGGGTTGAGGACGGCAACTATACCTTCATGCTTCGCGCCTGTAATGCCGTAGGAATATGCAACGACACCCCGGTCGAATTCAGCCTGCGCGTCAAGCTGCCCGTATGGAAAACCTGGTGGTTCATATCCCTTTTCGTTCTCCTGCTGATTTCGGCGGTTT
Source organism: uncultured Bacteroides sp. (assembly GCA_964575235.1). GTDB lineage: Bacteria > Bacteroidota > Bacteroidia > Bacteroidales > SM23-62 > SM23-62. Next base: position 6,747 of record CAZNQG010000135.1, on the reverse strand, counting down.
TTATGATCATAAAGTACCGGGAGAGAAAAGCAAGGCAATTCCAGGAGATCCTGCAGAAGAAACTGGACGAGCGAACACGGGAGGTCGTAATGCAAAAAGAAGAGATCGAGATCAAGAACAAGGACATAACGGACAGCATCAATTATGCCCAGCGCATCCAGGCAAGCATCCTTCCGCCCATCAGCAAACTGCAGGAAACCTTTTCCGGGTCTTTTGTCTTCTATCAGCCCAGGGACATCGTCAGCGGTGACTTTTACTGGTACGACAGGATGGAAGGAGATGTATTCGTGATCGTTTGTGCCGACTCGACCGGTCACGGGGTCCCGGGGGCCTTCATGTCGATGATCGGGACCACGCTGATCAAGGACATCACCGTCAGGAAGGAGGTGGACTCGCCCGACAGCCTGCTGGCAACACTGGATATGGAGATCATGGCGGCGCTGAACCAGAACCTGGAAGCCGAAAGGTCAAACGACGGTATGGACATCATTGTAGCCGAGATCAACCTCAAGACATGCCGGTTAAGGGTATCTTCGGCCATGAGGCCCATGATCATATACCGGAACGGGGAACAGATCTATGTCCGGGGAAGCCGGAGCTCTGTCGGGGGAGAGTATGAGAAGGAAGACAAAGTCTTTGAGATCAATGAATTCCAGCTGAGCAAGGGGGATAAGGTCTACATGTTCTCGGACGGGTACCCGGACCAGTTTGGAGGCCCGCTGGGAAAGAAATTCAAAATGGTCCGCCTGAAAAACATGCTGCGCGATATCCATGAAAAGCCCATGGAGGAGCAGTACAACTACATCAAAAACAATTTCGAGATCTGGAAAGAGGATACCGAACAGGTGGACGATGTATTGTTCATGGGTATCGAGCTCTGACCCTTCCTAAAGGTCCATCCATTCCGTAAATACGATTTCCTCGGTGGTATCCGTGTTGCTGCGTTGAAAATCCCGGTCCATGATGTAGAAGGAATACTTGAGGGTGTCGTAATCGATTGTAAAATACTCGATCTCCACCTTGATCTCCCCCCTCAGGGTCTTGTTCTGGCCGGACCGGTCCAGCGGGGGAATCCTGTAGAATGGTTTTGACTCCAGTTCGGATGTGTCGATCATGCGGTACTTCCCGTCCACTTTCTCGTGCAGCGTCAGGAAGAGGTTGTACTTGGTTGAATCGGGCTGGGGGGAACCGTCTGGAGTTGCAAAATACCCGGCCTCAAACCCAATGTTGCCGTCGCCGTCCTCGAAATCAAAGACCAGTTCGCCCGTAAGCACGGTTATACCGAGGTCATTTGGTTTCTCCTCCAGGGTAAAACTTTTGTATTCCACCCTGGGGATGTCCGGAAGCACGATTGGAGCCGGGCAGGCGGTAAGCAGCAATGCTGCCGTTATGGCTATGAATGCTAGGCGCCTCATCGGGAAGACTAAATTACAACGAATTTTGCACTTATTAATTGCAGCCGGTAACTGCAAACATAAATACTGTGCCCAGATTCTTTCTTTTATTTCTTCCTGAAGAAGATCTGGACCGGTACACCGGTGAATTTGAATTTCTCCCGCAGGCGGTTTTCCAGGTACCGCCGGTAGGGTTCCCGTATATACTGGGGAAGATTGCAGTAAAATGCGAAGGAAGGCGCGCGCGTGGGAAGCTGGGTTACGTATTTTATGCGTATGAACTTACCCTTGTGAGCCGGCGGGGGATGTTGTTCAATGGCTTCCAGCATGGTTTTATTCAGCGCTGGTGTTGGCACCTTCCGGATGCGGTTTCCGTATACCTCCATGGCGGTTTCGAGGACCCTGAACACCCTCTGCTTATTAACGGCTGAAATGAACAGGATGGGCATATCCTGGAACGGGGCGGTCTTTTCCCGGATCTGTTTCTGGAACCGTTCGGTGGACCTGTGGTCCTTTTCCACAAGATCCCATTTGTTTACCAGGATCACAACGCCCTTGCGGTTCCTCAGGATCAGGTTCAGTATGTTCAAATCCTGTGCCTCCATTCCCCGGGTGGCATCAAGGAGGAGCAGGCAGACGTCTGCGGACTCGATCGCACGTATGGAACGAAGGACCGCGTAAAATTCCAGGTTCTGCTCCACCTTTCCTTTCTTGCGCAAACCCGCCGTGTCGATCAGGTAGAAATCATGATTGTATTTGGTGTATCGTGTCAGGATCGAATCGCGGGTGGTACCGGCCACAGGGGTGACGATGTTCCTCTCTTTCCCTATGAAGGTATTGACCAGGGTGGATTTTCCGACGTTTGGCCTTCCGACGATGGCAAACCTGGGGACCTCCTCATCTTCACGTTCCGGTTCGGGACCGAAATGTTTGACGAGCTCGTCCAGCAGGTCGCCGGTCCCGCTGCCGTTGATGGATGATATGGGATGGATTTCCCCGAGCCCCAGCCTGTAAAACTCGTTGGCATCGTACAGGCGCTGGTTGTTATCAACCTTGTTGACGGCCAGAAGGACGGGCTTTTCGATTTTGCGAAGCATCCTGGCCACGGATTCGTCCAGGTCGGTGATGCCGCTTTCGACGTCGACCACGAACAGGATGACGCTGGCTTCGTCGATGGCAAGAAAGACCTGCTTGCGGATCTCTTCCTCGAAAATGTCCTCGGAGTGAGCCACATAGCCGCCCGTATCGATCACTGAGAACTCCCTGCCGTTCCATTCGGACAACCCGTAGTGGCGGTCACGCGTCACCCCGCTGATCTCATCCACGATGGCATGCTTGCTTTCGGTGAGCCGGTTGAAGAGGGTGGACTTTCCAACGTTAGGCCTGCCTACGATTGCAACGATGTTACCCATATCCTTTCATTTTGTGCCTCAGGCGGGATTGTATCCGGATTGTTTCAGGAAACGCCCGTCGTTCCTCCAGTCCTTTTTTACCTTGACCCTGGTTTCAAGGAATATTTTTTTACCAAGGAATTTTTCAATGTCGGTCCGGGCCTGCGATCCCACCTTTTTAAGTCCCCTGCCCTGGTGCCCGATCAGGATCCCCTTCTGGGAATCCCGTTCGACATAGATCAGGCAGCTTATGTGTATGATCTTTTCAGACTCCTTGAATTGTTCGACTTCCACCTCCACAGAGTAGGGAATTTCCTGATGGTAGTTCAGCAGGACCTTCTCCCGGATGATCTCCGAAACAAAGAACCGCTCTGACTTATCGGTCAGTTCATCCTTGGGGTAATAGGGAGGGGATTCGGGCAGTTTTTCCAGGACCAGCTGAAAAACCGGGTCCAGGTTAAAGCGCTCGAGTGCGGAGATGGGAATCACCGTTGCCCCGGGCAGGGCATCCTGCCAGTCCCCGACCAGACGGTTTACCGTTTCCCCGTTGCTGAGATCGATCTTGTTGACCAGGACCAGCAGGGGTACCCTGAGTTTCTTCAGTCTTTCCAGAAGGTGTCCGGTGCTTCCGGGTGTTTCCTCCGTATCCGTTACAAAAAGCACGATGTCGGCATCGGTGATGGCGGACCGTGCATACTTCAGCATGTATTCCTGCAGTTTGTACCCGGGCTCCAGTATCCCGGGTGTGTCCGAGTAAACAATCTGGAAATCATCCCCGTTCAGTATGCCGAGTATGCGGTGCCGGGTGGTCTGGGCCTTGGAGGTGATGATGGAAAGATTTTCACCGATCAGGGCATTCATCAGGGTGGATTTCCCGACGTTGGGCCTTCCGATGATATTTACAAATCCTGCTTTATGGTTCATCCCTTGCTGTCCTGCCGGTTAAAGATTGAAACGTACGGTAAATTTAAAGGCAAAATTATCAATTGTTTCGGGAAGTGAATAGGGACCGTACCGGTAAAAAACGCCCAGGCCGTAACCGATCATCCATTGCCGGAGCAGGTTGTTAAGCAGGATGCCGGATTCAAAATACCCCTTTTCCATGGTTGAGGGCTCCAGGTTGTGATGCCTGCTGTCATCCCTGAGGGTGCCGTATCCCGCGCTGCTGGCAAAGACTATTCCCGGCTGGAATCGTCCCCTGCGGAAGAGCAGTTTCCCGAAATCCTGCTGGAAGTGAATGCTGCCGAAACGGTCCGAGACGAATTCGTTCATGCGCATGGTTGCGAAACTGTTTTCCGTTTCGATGGTGAACACCCCGTAGCTGCCCGCACCGGTATAAAGCAGGGGGTAGGGCAGGCTGCGGTCTGTCCATCCTCCCGTAAGAGCGAGCTTTGTCTCGCCGAGGGACTTGGTAACAAAGGTTTTGGTGATTTTGCCTTCCAGCTTGGTGTACCTGTATTCCCCGTCCAGGAAAGGAATACCCAGGTGGAGGTTGGCATAGACGACGGGGTAGTTTGTGCCCAGCGAAATCCGGTTGCCCCTGGGGGTTTCCATGAATTTTTCCCCGAAGGCGTATTTCAGCTTAATTCCGGTTTCGGTGATACGGAACCGGTCGGTCAGCATACCACCTTCGGGGGTGCCCATCAGATAGCGATAACCGGTGGTGACCTGCCTCCGGCCCTGGCCGAGGTATGCATTTACCTTGAGGTAGCGAAACACGGGGAATTGGGCCTGAACGGAAATTTCTTCGATCCTGTCCTTTCCTGCAATGAGAAAGCTACGGAAGATCTCCGAAGAGGTGACCGGAGGTTTCTCAATAAAATCCCAGCCGGCGGTTTCGACTACATCCTTGTTGCAGCCTAACTTCAGAAAGGCATCCTGTCTTCGGTTCAGGTTGAGTCTCAGGTGTCCCCCGTATTTGAACCCGGCATCCCGGGTTCCGTATGCGAATTTGCCGCCGAGCCTTACCCATCGGGATATCCTGTCGTTTGTTTCCGCCGCCAGTCCCAGCCGGAATCCCTCGTAGCGGTTCCAGTTCAGGATGCTCCGGTAATCGATGTTGAGGAAGCCGGCGGGAATGTATCCGGAGGCCAGGGCTTCCATGATCTTCAGGCTGCGGTCCAGGTTTGCTTCTTTCCCGATGCTGTCGATCAGGTGGTAGGTGTTGCTGTCACTGCGGGTCAGGGTACCTACCCGGTGTTCCTGCCAGAATGCTTCATCCCGTTTGTGTGCCTGGTCTTCGATCTCGATTTCGATATGGCTGAAATCCCGTTTTTTCAAATCCGGGTCCAACCCGATCCCGGAAAGATAGCTTTTGCCGATGCCAATAAGGGTGATCGGCATTCCGTCCGCCTTGGCATTTTCCGGGCTGATCATGATGTCGGTATTCAATTGTACGGGGAACCATTGCCGGTTCTCGATGTACTCGTAGTGTTGCTGTATCCGCACCCTGAAGATGCCCTTGGTCTCCGCGGCCTCCGCAATGACATTCTGGATGGCATACCCGTTCGAGTTGATATGCAGGATGCCTTTCAGTCCATCGTAATTCTTTCCCCTGAGCGGACGGAAGGAAATCACGAACAGGGAATCGCCCCGTTCCGTAAAGGTGGTGTCCTCGAGGATAAAAAGGTATTTGCGGGTACTGCCGCGGCTTATGGGATTCAGGTATTTCCGGTCCCAGATTATGAAAAGCTCATCGTAGAAGCTGAAGGATTGTATCTGCGAGGCCAGGAGGGTAAAGGATGGATCCTTGAACCCCGAAACCCGGGATGCAATTACGGTTTCCCGGTCCCGGTCGGGCTGCATGAACTCCCGCTCGCTGACAAATTCCATCAGGAACAGATGGTTGTCTTCCAGGAATTCTTCCAGTTCCTTGCGTGACTCCGATTCGATCTCTGCCGAAGTGTCGCCTGCAGTGCCATCCTCCGGGCCGGCCCGGAATTCCGGAGCCGGGGTGTCTGCGAACATGGAATCCAAATCAAGCGTGAAGTACATCTTGCTGTAAGCGGTATAGGCAAAGGATTGCATTTTTTCCGGATTGTTCAGGTCCCGGTTCTCCAAGGCCAGTTGAACGATCCGGTGTGCCGGATTGATGCCCGGGAGGATTTCCACTTCCTCTATGTCATAGGTTTTTCGTTCAAGCCGGATGTTCATCGGTTTGTCCGCGCGGATCTCTTCCGGCGGTATGTATAGGATGTGATAACCCAGGTAGGAAAATTTCAGAAATTCAGCCTCATCGATCGAGGCAATGCGGAATTGTCCGTCGATATCGGATACCGTTCCCCGCCCCGCGGATGTATAGACAATGTTCACAAAGGCCAGCGGCCTTCCGGTTTGCCGGTCGGTTATTTTCCCTTCCAGGGACTGTGCCCTGATTCCTTGAATGGCAGATAGGGAGACGGCAATCAGGATGATCCGGAAGCGGAGGGTCATGGGGCTCCGGATTTAGGGCGGGGAACCGACATTTTCAGCATGTTCACCTCCTTCTGGTTCAGATGCCTCCATTGCCCGCGTGCGAGTCCCTTTTTTGTCAGTCCCGCGAAATATACCCGGTCGAGCCGCACAATCCGGTATCCCAGGTGCTCGAACATGCGGCGCACGATCCGGTTGCGGCCCGAATGGATCTCCATACCGACCTGCCGGAGGTCGGATGGATCGACGTATTCGCAACGGTCGGGACGGATGAACCCGTCTTCGAGCTCAAATCCCCCCGCAAGAAGCCTCATGTCTTTTTCGGACAGCATCCTGTCCAGGTGTATGTGGTATATCTTTTTGCGGTTGTAGGATGGATGGATCAGGCTCTCTGCAAGCTCCCCGTCGTTGGTCAGCAGCAGGACTCCCGTGGTGTTGCGGTCCAGCCTTCCAACGGGGTATATCCTTTAGGTGCAGCAGCCGCTTACGAGGTCCAGGACGGTTTTTCTTCAATGTGTGTCCTTTGAGGTGGTCAGGCAGTCCTTCGGCTT
>CAZNQG010000134.1:0-7820 GCA_964575235.1 uncultured Bacteroides sp. | reverse complement strand
GCCACAAACTATTACACCAAGCCCGGTAAATATTACGTGACCCTCAGCGTCTGGAACGGATGCGGGGACATGGATTCAAGGCTTGATTCCATCGAGGTGATGCTCGATCCCATGGACATTCCATATGCGGATTTCTATTTTGAGGTCCAGGGAATCGGGGAAGATGAGGACTGGAGCGATACCATTACCGTCTGCCCGAACATGCTGATCAATTACCGCAACGATAGTTGGTCTAACAGCGGGGCAGGCATGACCTACCTGTGGGATTTCGGGGACGGGGCAACGGCCATGACCAAGGATGCATACCATTACTATACGGCTGCATCGCCTACAGCTTATGAGGTTTCACTGGTGGCCCGGAGTTCCTGCGGGGGGACCGACACGATCCGGAAGTATGTTAAGGTCGATGCCGGACTCATGCCCGACCACGTGCAGGGGGTAACACCCACGGTCATCTGCGACGGGGAGGCGGTCTATTTTTATGCGAACGAAGGAATGGAAGAGAACCTGTATACCTTCGACATTGATTTCGGGGACGGAACACCACCATTGACCAATGCCACGACCTGGGCCGACTCGATCCTCCAGACCCTGGCAAACCACGTCTATACGGGAGCGGCCGGGGACACCTTCAACTACGTGTTCAGTGTCACCAACCAGTGCGGGAATACACTGGACCAGAAGGGTACGATCCGGATCACGGACGACCCGGGCTTGAAACCCTTCTACTATATCAGCAATACCACCACCAGCATGGGAGGCGGTCCCATGCAGGACTGGAGCTACCGCAGGGACGCTTCAGACCATGAATTGATGATCCATTTCATATGGCCCGGATGGCCGATGACCCAGGACAAGTTCGCCGTCTTCTTCTGGTACGAGGGATTCTACCCGGAGGGGGACCTGGGACCGGCCAACGGCTTTGTGGAATTCCAGGCTCCGAATGCGACCTACGGCGATTCGGTCACGGCATACATACCCATGGATCCTTCCTACGGGCCCGTAGTCGGGTTTGCCGTCGGATGGACCTGCGACGGGGTCTACAAGCAGGGCATGGAGCCTGAGGTCTGGGGGATGCAGTTTGATTCCCTGGGAATGCCCGTGGAAGCCATCCCCATCGAGCCCTACGGATATACCAACATGTCCACGATCGGATACCCCGTCGAGCTGGATGCGGACGCGAGCTGGGACGGCCTCTGCAACGACCAGCGGCCCGGACGCAACTATTATTACCAGTTGAATGCGGGACAATACATACAGCTGAATTTTGATAGGGAAAACGAAGAATACTACCTGTACGCCACGCGGGACAAGGAAGGAAACGACTATATCACGGACATCTCCTACGGGGATTATTACCTGACCAGCCAGACTGACATGCAACTGACCGACTGGTACGAATGCCCGGAAATGAGCGGAGATTACGAGTTCATCATAAACGGGGACAGCCTGGAGCTGATCCTTATTGAGGACGGCTGTACCAACCGAATCAAGTACCTCACCGATACCATCTTCATGAAAAAGCCGGATTTCGGAGGAGAAATGTACACCCTTGCCGCGTGCCCGGGCGACAAGGTCCGGTTTACCATTGCAGGCGGCGCAAGTTATGAGTGGCATTTCGGCGACGGATCACCGTTCAGCAGCGAGAACTATCCGGTCCACATCTACGCGGATCCGGGAGATTATGAGGCATTCGTGATCGCCATGAACAACTGCGGGCGTACGGACACGATTTATACGCCCGTCAAAATTGTCACCGACAATCCGCCCATGGCATACTTCTGGTGGGAGGGATGGGACCACAGCCGGCTGGAGCCGATCCAGTTCTACTACTCGGGCGTCTGGTCCGACCAGGTCGGCAATAACTCCTTACTCTGGAATTTCGGAGACGATGCCACCTCTACAGAGATGAACCCGGTTCATGCGTATGAACGGGACGGTGAGTACATCATCAGCCTGACCGTGACCAACAACTGCGGGTCCACGACCGAAACCCAGTGGATCTATATCCGGGATGCCATCCTGGCATGCGAGGCCAAGATCGGGATCGATTCCATCGTGGGCAGAAAGGTTTACTTCCAGGATATATCCCGCGGAACCATAACGAACTGGTTCTGGGACTTCGGGGACGGGTTCACCTCCGGAGAACAGGATCCGGTGTACACCTATAATTACGACGGGGTGTTCTTCGTCTGCCTGTCGGTCTACGACAGCATCAACGATTGTGCACACCAGATCTGCAGGCGCGTACAGATCGGGACCCAGAATTGCGTTGCGGATTTTGGGGCAAACGTGAATACGACAACCAACAAGGTACAGTTCACCGATCTCTCCACGAACGCCACCGAATGGTTCTGGGACTTCGGGGACGGCAGTTTCTCCGACCTGAAGGATCCGGTTCACGCCTACACGGAACCGGGCTGGTATTACGTATGCCTGTCGATCTACAACGATGCGAGCGATTGCTTTGCCTACCGCTGCAAGGAGATTCAGGTCGGCGAGGAGGATCCGGCCCTGTGCTTTGCGGATTTCAGTTACTTCGTTGACGAGGCAACCAACACGGTCCGTTTCACCGATGCTTCTTCCGCAGGCATCACCAACTGGTACTGGACCTTCGGCGACGGAACCTACAGGGAGGAAAGGAACCCGGTCAAGACTTACAAGGGACCGGGGATCTACGAGGTCTGCCTGATCGTATTCGATAAAAACACGGGCTGTTCGGACGAAATATGTATGGAGATCCCGGTGGGTGTTTCGGAATGCAACCTGAGGGCTGATTTTGCCTTCTTCGTTGACATTACGAGCAGCGTAGCGACCTTCAACGACCGGACCGGCGGCCAACCCACCAAGTGGTTCTGGAACTTCGGCGACGGAGGAACCTCATCGAAACAGAATCCGAAGCACCAGTACACTGCTCCGGGATATTACCTGGTCACCCTTTCCGTGATGGATGATAAGGACTGCAACGACCATATGGCCGAGTTTATCCAGATCGGAGCCGTCGACTGCCGCGCCGCCTTTGAATTCAAGGTGGACGCAACGACGCGGAACGTACAGTTCTACAACAAGTCGACGGGCAGTTCGCCCGAATATTTCTGGGACTTCGACGACGGGACCTTCTCCGACGACAAGGATCCGGTGCACCAGTTCAGCAAACCGGGGATCTATTTCGTTTCACTTACCTTGATCACCGGTGACGGCATGTGCGTGGACTTCTTCTACGAGCCCATCCAGGTCGGTACCGTGGACTGTGCGGCCGAGTTCAAATATTTTATCGATTCGGCGACGAACGTGGCCTATTTCACACCCGAGGAGATCGGGTCCGCCACGGCCTACCTCTGGTATTTCGGGGACGGTGCCATAGCAACCGGCAAAACGGCCCAACACCGGTTCACCCAGCCCGGATACTTTACGGTGGGGCTCAATACATTCGATGAAACCACGGGCTGCATGGACTACTGGGAAGACGTCATTCTTATCGGAAGCGCCGGGTCGGATTGCCGTGCCGGTTTCAGTTACGTAAGCGATCCTGACACCAAGACGGTCAAGTTCGGCGACCGCTCCAGGGGTACGATCGTAGAATACATCTGGGATTTCGGTGACGGATCGCCTATAGGCTCCGTAAAGAACCCGGCACATACCTATGTACGGGGCGGGTATTACCTGGTCTGCCTGACCGTGGTAAACAACTTCGGAATCCCCAATACCTTCTGCGACTATGTCCAGATCGCCACGACGGATGAAGAACGCTGCTTCGCTGATTTCTTCTTCAACATAGACAGCATTACCAAGACGGTTGAGTTCATGCAGCAGTCCCACGGCAACCCGGACGGCTTCCTCTGGAATTTCGACGACGGGGAAACCTCCGCCGAGGAAAATCCGGAGCATACCTATTCGGAAGCCGGGTATTACATGGTGGGGCTCAGCATCAATAACTCGACGACGAACTGCAGCAGCAGGCGGTATAAGCTGATCAATGTTTCCGAGGGGAACAAGGGACTCAGGGCCGACTTTTCCTATGAGCTCGACAGTTCAAATCTGAAGGCCGACACCTACCCGGTAGACTTCGTGGGCGTCTCCCTGGGCGATGCGGGCAAACTGAAGTGGACTTTCGGCGACGGCACTTCCGACACCACGACCATGAACCCGACGCATGTTTATACGGTGCCCGGGATCTACACGGCATGCCTGATCATATCGAACCCGAATACCCAGGATGCCGATACGAGCTGCCAGGAGGTCACCACTCCGGGCTATGGCGTCGGGATCGGTCCGGAATCTGCCTGGAGCGAAGGGATCGGCAACTACCCGAACCCCTTCGACCGTATGACTACCATCGAGTACAACCTGCTCGGGAATACCCGGGTTGACCTGACCGTCTTCGACCAGACCGGAAGGATGATCGACATCCTGTTACGCACAGAACAACCAGCCGGCCGGTATCAGCTGGAATACGACGGTTCTCACCTGGACAGCGGCATATATACCCTGAGACTGTCTACCAACCTGGGTGTGTATACGGCCCGAATGGTCGTCCGCTAAGGGATTTAAAACAGAGTGCCGGGACCGGCCGGCCGAACCTTAAAGGAAAAACCGCAGGTATCCAATCCTGCGGTTTTTCTTTTTAAAAAACACTAACTTAAAGGGTCTAAAAATCTTCCAACCCATGGCCTATAAAAGCATCAATCCCTTTACCTGCAAGGAGGAAGCAAGCTTTGAATTCATTTCCGACATCGTCCTGGAACAGAAACTCCGGCTCGCGGAAAAACGCTTCTCCGATTGGAGTGCCACTTCGATTTCCGAAAAGGCAGACATCCTGCTGAAGGCTGCCGATATGCTGGAGCGGGATGTGGACCGGCACGCCGAGATCATAACCCGTGAAATGGGCAAACCCGTTACACAGTCCCGCGCCGAAGTCAAGAAATGCGCCTGGGTATGCAGGTATTATGCCGGGAATGCAGGAAAATTCCTGACCCCCGCCCGCCTGGATTCTACGGCCAGGGAAAGTTATGTACGATATGATCCACTGGGCATCATCTTTGCTATCATGCCCTGGAATTTCCCGTACTGGCAGACCTTCCGTTTCCTGGCCCCCAATTTTATGGGCGGGAACACCGAACTGCTGAAACATGCCTCCAACGTACCACGCTGTGCCCAGGCCATGGAAGAACTCTTCCTGGAAGCGGGGGCGCCCGAGGGCGTTTTTCAGAACCTGTTCATCAATTACGACCAGGCGGTTAACGTGATACGGTTCGACGGGGTCAGGGGCATTACCCTGACCGGAAGCAATTATGCCGGCAACCGGGTTGCCATGCTTGCCGGTGAAGTGGGTAAAAAAACCGTACTCGAACTGGGAGGCAGCGATCCCTACCTGGTATTCGCCGATGCCGACCTGGAAAAGGCTGCAGAAACCGGGATCATGGCACGCTTCCAGAACAACGGGCAGAGCTGCATCGCTGCCAAACGGTTCATCGTGGAAGACAAGGCTTTCGGCTCCTTTCTGGATCTTTTCAGGTCAAAGGTGGAATCCCTCAGGGTGGGAGATCCCATGGACCCTGAAACGGTGGTCGGTCCCCTGGCCCGAAAGGACCTCCTGCTGGAAATCGAGGACCAGATCCAGCACATACACGACCAGGGGGGGACGATCCTTGCGGGTGGTAAACGGAAGGAACCGGGGAGTCTGATCCTGGAACCCACCCTGGTGACGGACCTGCCCATCGACGCACCGATAAACCAGCAGGAGCTTTTCGGTCCCGTAATACCGGTTTTTAAATTCCGGACCGAGAAAGAAGCCCTGGATATGGCCAATCATACACCCTTTGGCCTGGGGGCAAGCGTGTGGACCGGGGACCGTAAGCGGGCGGAACGGATGGCACGGGGCATTGAAACCGGCACCGTGGCCGTTAACGGGATGGTCAAATCGGAGCCCGGGCTCCCTTTCGGTGGGATCAAGGCCTCGGGGTACGGCCGGGAACTCTCCGAAATCGGTATGAAGGAATTCCTGAACATCAAGACGGTAAACTATTATTAAGCGGATCGGTTCCCGGGCTTTCTTTCATCTCCATTTCCCCCTCATGGTCTCCTTCTGAAGGGATTGCTCCAGCCGTTCCAGAAATTGCTTTCTGGGCAGCTCCCGTGCACCCAGGCTTTTCAGATGAGCTGTGGGCTGCTGCGCATCGATGAAGTCGAAGCCATGACGCCGGACGAATTCAACCAGATGATAAAATGCCACCTTAGAGGCATCCCGTTCGAGGTGGAACATGGACTCACCGAAAAAGGCCCCTCCCAGGGAAACCCCGTAAAGTCCACCCGCCAGCCTGCCGTCCTTCCAGGATTCAAAACTATGCGCATATCCCTCCTCATGCAGGCGGATGTAGGCTTCGATCATGTCAGCGGTGATCCATGTCCCCCCCTGTCCCTGCCTGGGCTGCAACGCGCACTGCCTTATCACCTTCTGGAAATCCGTATCCAGGCGAACCTCAAACTCCCCCTTCCGGACGGTTTTCTCCAGGCTTTTGGATGCTTTGAAATTCTCCGGGAACAGGACCAGGCGTGGATCCGGCGACCACCAGAGTATGGGGGTGCCCTCCGAATACCAGGGAAAAATCCCTCGGGCATATGCCTCCAGGAGTACTTCAGTATCCAGGCAGCCACCTGCCGCAAGCAGACCGTCCTCCCCGGCCAGGAAAGGTTCCGGGAAATACCCCCGGTCGAAGATGTTGTGTTTTCCGGCCACGGTCCGAAATTAACACTTGGGAAAACGGAACACAAATGTTCCCCGGCATATACCGGGCAGGTTCAGCACCCTGCATCCATCACGCCCGGAACATTTCGGACCCGGCAAGCGATCTTCATTTGGAACATACTGTAATTATTAATAAGTTCGGTCGTCTTTTGTAAAAGCACAATCCACTCACCCAGCCATGTTCCGAAACTACCTGATTACAGCCGTCCGCACCATTTTACGCCAAAAAGGATTTTCCCTGATCAACATCCTGGGACTCGCCCTCGGGCTTGCCTGTTCCCTGCTGATCCTGTTGTGGGTGCAGGATGAACTGAGTTACGACCGCTTTCATGAACACGCAGACCGCCTGTACCGGGTTGAGGAAAACCAGTTTTATTCCGGCGAGGTTTACCATGTCAACGTTACCCCCTACCCCAGCGGTCCCGTGTGGAAGGAGGAGATCCCCGAAATCGAGAATGCCTGCCGCTGGCAGTGGCCGAGCGGGATGCTTTTTAAGTACGGGGACCTGAGCTTTTATGAAGGGGGCTGCGTGGCAGTAGATACAAGCTTTTTCGACATGTTCAGTTTCCCCCTTCTTATGGGGGATCCTTCATCCGTACTGGCTGAACCCTGGTCCGCCGTACTCACCGAAGAAACCGCGGAAAAATACTTCGGGAAGGAGAATCCCATCGGGAAAACCCTCACGGTGAACAACAAGCATGAGTTCACCGTCACCGGTGTGCTCCGTAGCCGTCCGAAGAACAGCATCATGCGGTTCGACATCCTCGTACCGTTCAGTTATATGCATGAAACCGGACAGTACCAGGACAGCTGGGGAAGCAATTCAATCCGGACCTATGTGCTGCTTGATGAACATGCGGTTATCGACACCGTGAACAGCAAGCTTACCCGGGTGGTTCGGCAACACAACGAGGGAACGACGACCGAGTTCCTGGCGGCCCCGCTCACGGACATTCACCTGCATGGATACTTCGGTTACGGACACCGGCCCGGTGCCATTGTATACGTCTACATTTTCTCGGTCATTGCCGTTTTCGTCCTTCTCATCGCCTGCATAAACTTCATGAACCTGTCC
>CAZNQG010000133.1:0-7902 GCA_964575235.1 uncultured Bacteroides sp. | reverse complement strand
CGCAAACGACTCAACATCGCCCTGGAACTGATCCGTGAACCCTCCGTACTATTCCTGGATGAACCCACTTCCGGCCTTTCTTCGCGTGACTCGGAGAACATCATGGACCTGCTGAAGGAACTTGCCCTGAAAGGCGCCCTTGTATTCGTGGTCATACACCAGCCCTCTTCCGACATTTTTAAGATGTTCGACAACATGATCATACTGGATACGGGCGGATGGCTGATCTACAACGGGGACCCCATCGATTCCATCATCTACTTCAAGGAGAAGATACACCACGCGAACTGGAATGAGAGCGAATGCCATGTCTGCGGCAACGTCAACCCAGAGCAGATCTTCAACATCGTGGAATCGAACGTACTCGATGAATACGGCAAAACCACCAAAATCAGGAAGATATCCCCGACGGAGTGGCATGACCATTATGTACAAGCCGGACTGGGCAATGCAAGGGAGGTGCAGGAACACACCAAGATCCCCAAGATCTCCTTCAAGATCCCCAGCCAACTAATCCAATTCCTGATTTTTGTAAAGCGGGATGTACTTTCCAAACTGGCCAATACCCAGTACCTGATGATCAATTTCCTCGAGGCGCCGGTTCTTGCCCTGGGTCTGGCATACATCATCAAGTACTACAACGTGAACGTTACGAACGTCCACGGGTACACCCTGGAAGGCAATTCCAATCTTCCGGTCTACATCTTCATGGCCGTGATCGTAGCCATATTCATGGGATTGACGGTAAGCGCAGAGGAGATCATCAAAGACCGTAAGATCAAAAAGCGGGAGGCCTTCCTGAACCTGAGCTGGTCTTCCTACCTTATGTCGAAGGTTGCCGTTTTGATGGTTATCTCAGCCATACAGGCATTCACCTTTGTCATCATCGGGAACACCATCATGGAGATCAAGGGAATGTACTGGCAATACTGGCTGGTTCTTTTCTCGGCCTGGGTTTCTTCCAACGTCATGGGACTGGTGATCTCCGACAGTTTCAAAACCGTGGTCACCATCTACATACTGATCCCCTTCCTGGTTATTCCCCAGATACTGCTCAGCGGGATCATCGTAAAATACGAGAACATCAATCCGAAGATCGCCTCCCCGACCAGCATCCCTTGGTACGGTGAGATCATCACGGCACGCTGGGCCTACGAAGCCCTGGCCACCTACGAGTTCATTAACAACGACTTCCAGTCCCAGTTTTATATGTACGACAAGGCCATGAGCGATGCGGCATACCGGCGGGATTACTGGTGCACGGACCTGGACAACAAGGTGAATTACATCGAACGGTACCGCAACAGCGAAGAAAACAGCGAAACGGTCCGTACGAACCTGAAGGTTCTGCAAAATGAGATCCGCGAAGAGCTCAAGCATAATTCCATGATCCCATTCAACCGGCTGGATGAACTCACACCGGGAAATTATACGCTGGAGACCCTGGATGCCGTCCGGGAATATATCAATAAGATCAAGCGGTACAACATCAAGTTATACAACAAGGCAAACGCCGAAAAGGATAAGCTGACCAACGAGCTCCGGAAAGATGAGGAGTCTACAGCCCTTTATTTTAAAACCAAGCATGAGCATAACAACGAAACCCTTGAGGACTTCGTCAAGAACCGAAGCTCAACCCGCATTGAGTCGATCATGCAATACAAGGACAGGCTATACCAGAAGAGCAACCCGATCTACCTTGACCCGACACACCGGTTCATCAAGGCGCAGTTCTACGCTCCGCGCAAGCAGGTTTTCGGGCACTACTACAGCACATTTGCCGTCAACGTCATCGTGATCTGGTTCATGTCCGTAGTCCTGTACCTGGTACTCTATTTCCGGCTGCTTAAAAAGTTCCTGGATCTCATCGAGGAAATCGGCCACCGCTTCAACCGGGGCGAATGACAAAAAAAGGGCCATCTCAACGGGATGGCCCTTTAAATATAAGATTTGTTATCGCTTCAGCCTATTCCACAATTTCAATCATTTTGAAGGGTACCCGGATGATGGATTCGTAATCTTCTCCGGCTTCAAGCATATCTTCGTCATCTTCCTCGTAATACCAGTTGATGACAACCTCGTTCTTGGCCTTATGGATGGCTTCCAGCTTTTTAAACACATCGAGTATACATTTGGATGAGCTGGTATTGAAATACTCCAGTTGAATGTTAACCGTGGTCTTTTCCATCGGACCATTTGCGTATTCCTCTAGCCAGTCAACCAGCGGCTTATAAAATTCAATTGAGTTTTCCGGTATCGACCGACCCTTAATTTCAATATTACCAGTAGCAGCATCAAATTTTACACTGGGTGTTTTCGGTGTTCCTTCGATTGAAATAGGTTCCATACGCTCTTTTATTTGGTTTTTGACTTAATTTTCTTCTTCTGTAATAAATACATCCAGATTGAAAAAATAGTAATCATCCTGGTAATGCTGGAATGTATATTCAAGTTTGTTGCCCGTTTTCCTGGCAATATCCACGAGTCCCAGACCTCCACCGCCTTTCGCAGAGAGTTTCTGGTGATTCAGGATGAACTTATACATATCTTTCAGTTCCTCTTTGGAAAGGGAATTGATTTTGTCGATTTTATCCTTGAGGAATTTGATCTTTTCGGAGGTGATGAAATTGCCGGTTGAGATTTTGTATGCCTCGTTTTCACGGGAAACCACCAGGATACCGAACTTTGATTCGAAGTCGTTTCTCAGATTTTCCGGAAGTTCCTCAACGTGATGATAAAGATTTTGCAGGCTTTCAACGAGAACATTATATACTTTTTTCCTGACCTTTGCCTGTTCATCCGCACTTTCCATCTTTTCCTCTATTTCCTCAAGGATGTTGTTAATAAGATCAGTTGTCACGCTCCCCTTAAATGCGACCAGAACATCTCCCCCATTCAACTTAGAGTAATACTCGTGAACATCAAAGCCCATCAGCGGTATTCCTTATTTATTCTCTAATATAAAAAAGTTATGAAAATTCTTTTCGCTCAGCAAATATATAAAAAATTCCTACTTCTCAAAAAATTAGGTTTTCAGCCAATTACATGGAATAAGGTATGGGTTAAACCAACCAGCAAATTAACCGCTGTCAAGTTAAGTAAAATTTCCCGTTCTATGCCTTCGTGTTATCAACATTTTTCCTGGATCCTTCATATAGCTCGTACCCCTGGTACCTGCAAGGCAACGACCCGTTGTACAGGGTGGCTTTGATGGCCGGCTTCAATCCGATGTGCTTCATGGAACCGGGATTCCCGCTCAGAATCCATGCCCTGAATCCGGTGAATTTGTGTTTCAGGGTATTACCTATGTCCCGGTACAGTTCATCCAGGTCAAATCCTTCCATGCGCTCCCCGTAAGGAGGATTCATGATCAGGATGCCTTCACGCACGCCGGGATCCCAGGATTGAAAGCTGGTTTTCGCCAATTGGACTTTGCCCAGCAGGCCCGCACGGGCAAGGTTATCCTGGGCAGCCCGGATGGCCGGGAACGCTGAATCACAGCCCACGATCCGGAAATGACTTCGGGCTTCCAGGTACTTTTCCCTTCGAACAGCCTCAAAAAGAGCCGGTTCGTAATCGTTCCATTTCTGGAATCCGAAACCGCTCCGGTAATAACCCCCGGGAAGGCCCCTGGCGATCATTCCGGCTTCGATGCATAGGGTCCCCGATCCGCACATCGGGTTTAGGAAGGCTTTATCAGGCTCCCATCCGGATAGGAGGATCATGCCTGCAGCCAGCACCTCGTTCAGTGGAGCCTTATAGGGCCGGGTCCGATATCCTCTCTTGTGCAGGGATTCCCCGGAACTGTCAAGGGACACGCTGCAACGGCTCTCGTTAAGATGAATGTGGATCCTCACATCCGGGGACTTCAGATCAACCGACGGCCTGCTGCCTGTACGGTCCCTGAAACGGTCCACGATCCCGTCCTTGACCCGCTGGGAAACGAACCCGGAATGCCGGAAAGGCCCCCCCACCAGTACGGATTCAACCGCAATCAGATTGCGGGCATCCAGGTAATTCTCCCACTCCATTTCCCGGATGCCGCGATACAGGTCGTCCTGGCTCCGGACCCGGAAGGAACGCAGGGGTTTCAGTATCCGGAGGGCCGTCCTGAGATGAACGTTTGCACGGTACATCATTCCCCGGTCGCCCTCGAACGAAACGGCCCGGTTATGGACCTCGACGGTTCTCGCACCCAGGAACTCCAGTTCTTCCGCAAGGACCTGTTCCAGACCGTATAAGGTTGTGGCGATCAGATCCTTCATCTCATCGGATTTTAAGCTGCGGGAAGTGCCGGCAGACCTTTTCCATGGCGCATTCAAAGCGTTCCCGGCCGAATCCCCTGACCGTTTCACAGGGAATTCCCAGGGATTCGATTTCCTGGTGGTATCGTTCGTAGAGGTGTATTCGCCGGGGACCGGGATTCTCCCGGACCGGGTCCGCCACCCACTCCATATCGTAATAACAAAGCAGAAACAGGTCGATGCCGGATTTCTCCAGTTGCCGGTCGATCCAGCCGGGCATCCTGCCGTAGACTTCCAGGAACCAGACCTTGGTAATGACCAGATAGGTGTCCAGGATGATTACCCTGCTTTTCCTGCGTTCAGCCTTTTCCAGTTCCATGGCTTGAACACCGGCGATGTGTTCTACGTCCCCATAGGTATAAGGGCGGTCTAGGTTCTCGATGTAGGTCCTTGCGTACTCCGGGATGAGCTCAGCCCCGAATACGGTGGCAAGATGGTTTGCAAGCTCCGTTTTACCGGTGGATTCCGGTCCACAGATAACGATTTTAAGTGCTTTGCTCTTCATACAGGTTAAAATCCCGTTTCCACCTTATGAATCCCAAGATTGCTATAACGGCATACACCACATACAATCCCGCCGAGGGATGCAGTCCCTTGTAAAGGTAAAGGCCTGCAGAAACGGCGTCAACAATGATCCAGACGAGCCAGTGTTCCAGTATCTTGCGTGCGAGCATCCAGGTGGCCACGATGCTCGCGGCCGTTGTAAAGCCGTCTCCCCAGGGCACATCCGAATCGGTAAAATACTTCAGGATACTCACGATCCCCAGGAAGAGGGCAATCCCGATCCCGGTCAGCACTATGGAAAGGCGCCGGGAAATTCTGCTGACGGGTAGTTTATCCGCATCGCCTCCGCGGATGTCCCCCCGGAGCCAGTATATCCAACCGTATACGCTGATCCCCAGGTAATACACCTGCAGACCCATATCCGCGTAGAACTTGCTGTAGTAGAAGATCCAGATGAACAGGGCCGAGGAGAGGATTCCGAAGGGCCATAGCCAGATGATCTGGCGGACGGAAAAATACAGATAGATCAGACTCGTTGCGACACCCAGGATTTCAATATAATGCTCGGTGAGCCAGTGATGGAACATGTATCACTTCTCCTGCAGCAGTGCCTGATACAGCGCCCGGTCCCCAAGTACTTCAAGCGCTTTCAACACACTTGGGTTCTCCGCGTTTACGATCTCGTAGAATTCGCTCGTATTCCACAGGTCGCGGGCCATATATGCCTTAACCATAAGCCGGATATGCTCCCTTGATACCGAGTACTCTTCTTCATTGAAGGCCAGGTCCTGTTCGGCTGCATACCGTGTAAGCTGGTCGAGTATCTCATCGCTAACAAGGAATTCATCCCTGAATTTATCAAAATCAGGGTAATTCTCCAGGAACTCCATCCGGTGATTATCCACATAAGAAAGGATGAAGAAATTCAGTATCCCCCGGTTCACCATTCTGTTGTAATAATCAGATATGAAACTGGTATCGAGGGGAACAAAATAATCGGGCATGATCCCCCCTCCACCGTAAACGGGTCTGTGACTCGTTAAGGTCCTGAATTTCTGGGAAACCGGAAAATGGATGCTGTCTTCGCTGGTTAATTCCCCGCTGTTGTACCGGTTGATCAGATCCATGGAGTATTCATCGAAACCGTTATCATAAGGCTTTTGAATGAGCCTTCCCGTTGGCGTGTAATACCTGGCTATGGTCAGCCGGATCATGGAACTGTCGATAAGAAGCATTGGGTTTTGGACAAGTCCCTTGCCAAAAGACCTCCTGCCCACGATTACGGCCCGGTCCCAATCCTGCAGGGCACCGGCCAGGATCTCGCTTGCCGATGCGGAGCCCTGGTCGATGATGACCACGAGCCTCCCATCCTGGAAACTACCCCTGGAACTGGCATAATAATCGTGTTTCGGATGGGAGTTCCCTTCGGTGTACACGATCAGTTTGCTGTCGTCCAGGAACTGATCCGAAAGCTTGATGGCCACATCCATGTAACCACCGCCGTTGCCTGAAAGGTCCAGGATCAGGTCCTGCATGCCCTGGTCCTTAAGTTCGGCGGCAGCGGTTCGGAACTCTTCCATTGTGGTAAAGGAGAACCGGTTGAGCTTGATGTAACCGATTTTCTCCCCGATCATGTAAGCGGCGTCCAGGCTGTTAATAGGGATCTTATCACGGGTGATGGTGAACTCGAGCAGATCGGGAACCCTCCGCCTGTGTACCGATACGGTCACCTTGGTTCCCTTGGCTCCCCGGAGTTTTGCAAATACATCCGAATTGGTAATTCCGATCCCGGCCACGTTTTTGCCTTCCACCCGTATGATCCGGTCGCCGGATCGGATACCGACCTTCTCGGATGGGCCGCCGGGGACCGGATTAATGACGAATATGGTATCGTTCAGTATGTTGAAGCTGATCCCGATGCCTTCAAAGTTCCCCTGCAGGGGTTCTGACATGGCATTGACCTCCTCGGCTGTAAGGTAGGTCGAGTGTGGATCCAGAGTCTGCAACATCTCCCGGATCGCGGTTTCGACCAGTTCGGATCGATCCACACTATCAACATAGTATTTACCGATCCAGTTCAGTACCTGGCTGAACTTCAGCGATTCGTCACTGAATACCTGCGCCCGGGCAGGGGTGTGGATTACAAGTGCCGCCAGGTATGCCATGAAGAGGATCCGCCAGAAATTTTTCATGTTTTGTCCTCCGAATAACAGATAAGGAATCAAAAATAGTAAAAAATCCGCTGCCTTTAACCCGGATCTACTCCCACTCAATGGTTGCAGGAGGCTTGGAGCTGATGTCGTAGACAACCCGGTTGATGCCGCGAACCCGGTTGATGATGTCGTTTGAAACACGGGCAAGGAAATCGTAAGGCAGTTTTGCCCAGTCCGCGGTCATCCCGTCGGTGGAGGTGACCGCCCTCAATACCACGGCTTTTTCATAAGTCCTTTCGTCTCCCATAACCCCGACGGATTTAACCGGTAGGAGGATCACGCCGGCCTGCCAGACATCCTCATACAGCCCGGCTTCCATCAGTCCCCCTATAAAAATATCATCGGCCTCCTGAAGCATACGGACCTTGTCTTCCGTAATTTCCCCAAGGATTCTGACCGCCAGTCCCGGTCCGGGAAAAGGATGCCTCTGCAGGACGAGGGGATCGAGACCAAGGGTTTTGCCCACCTTCCGAACCTCGTCCTTAAAAAGCAGCTTGAGGGGTTCAACGATCCTGAGGTTCATTTTTCCCGGCAGTCCGCCCACGTTATGGTGGGACTTAATTTTTGCCGAGGGCCCCTTGACCGATACGGATTCAATGACATCGGGATAAATGGTCCCTTGTGCAAGCCATTTTACATCCCTGAGTTTGCCTGCTTCTGCCTCGAATACTTCAATAAAATTCCTTCCAATGCTCTTGCGTTTAGCCTCGGGGTCGGTAATGCCGGCGAGATCGTTCAGGAACTTGTCCCTGGCATTCACGCCGATCACATTCAGACCAAGCTTCTTATACGTTTGCAGGACTTTATCAAATTCGTTTTTACGGAGCAGGCCGTTGTCGACGAAAATGCTGGTAAGCTGCTTTCCGATGGCACGATGAAGG
>CAZNQG010000132.1:0-7966 GCA_964575235.1 uncultured Bacteroides sp. | reverse complement strand
ATACCATACAGCCCTATTCACCGGCAGCCGGTTCGGGACTCTCGAGCCACGAGCTGAACCAGCCGGGCTGTTACCGGGATGTGAAGGATACGACCATCGTTGCCCTGTTCCGGCTTGTCCGGAATAAAAAATCCGAGTTTATCTTCTCTGAAACCGATACGGATGTATACATCCTGGCGTGGACCACCACGCCGTGGACCCTTCCCTCCAATACTGCGCTGGCTATGGGTTCACAAATGGACTATGTTTCCGTCAGGACCTTCAATCCCTACAGCGGTGACCCGATCACCGTGGTTCTTGCCAAGGCCCTTTTCCATGAATATTTTCCCGCCGGGAACGGGGACCTGGACTGGGACGCATACAGGCCGGGCGACAAATACATACCCTATGAGGTCCGGGGCGAGCATAAAGGGAAGGAATTCGAAGGGATCGCCTACGAGCAGCTCATAGACTGGGTCAGGCCGAAGAAACCCGCCTTCCGGATCCTGATGGGGGATTTTGTCACCACCGAAGAAGGAACCGGCATCGTGCACATCGCCCCCACCTTCGGGGCGGACGACTACCGGATCGCCCAGCAGTACAACATCCCGGCAATCATCGTTCTGGATAAGGAAGGAAACACTCAACCCCTGGTTGACCGGAAGGGGCGGTTCTACCGGATCGAGGACCTGGACGATGATTTCGTGCGCGAGTTCGTAAATCCTGAAACCTATGGTGAATTTTCAGGGAAATTTGTAAAAAACGAATACGACGAATCCATACCGCCGGATGCAGAGACAACGGACATCGGCATTGCCGTTGCGCTCAAACAGCAGAAAAAAGCCTTCCAGATAGCCAAGTACACCCATAACTATCCGCATTGCTGGAGGACGGACAAACCGGTGCTGTATTATCCCATGTCCTCCTGGTTCATACGCACCACACGGGCAAAAGACCGGCTTATGGAACTGAACGATACCATCAACTGGAAACCGGCCGCCACCGGATCCGGAAGGTTCGGACAGTGGCTGGAAAATCTGGTGGACTGGAACCTGTCCCGTTCGCGGTTCTGGGGCACGCCCCTGCCCATCTGGATGAGCGAGGACCGGAAGGAATCCAAATGCATCGGTTCGGTCGAAGAATTGAAAACGGAAATCGATAAAGCGGTTGCCGCCGGGATCATGAAAAAAAACCCGATGGAAGAATTCATACCCGGCGATGATTCACAGGAGAATTACAACCGCTTCGATCTTCACCGTCCCTTTGTAGACGAGATCGTCCTGGTTTCGGATTCCGGGAAACCCATGTACCGTGAACCCGACCTGATCGACGTTTGGTTTGATTCCGGGGCCATGCCCTATGCACAGTGGCACTATCCCTTCGAACGCAAGGATGAGTTCGCACGCCTGTTCCCCGCCGACTTCATCGCCGAAGGGGTTGACCAGACCCGCGGATGGTTTTTTACCCTGCATGCCATCGCCACCATGATATCCGATTCGGTCTCCTTCCGGAACATCGTCTCGCACGGCCTGGTGCTGGATAAAAACGGGAACAAGATGTCCAAACGCCTGGGCAATACGGTTGATCCTTTCGAAACCATTGAAAATCACGGGGCAGACCCCCTGAGGTGGTACATGATGACCAATTCCCAGCCCTGGGATAACCTGAAATTCGACATAGACGGGGTGGACGAGGTAAAGCGTAAATTCTTCGGGACCCTTTACAATACCTACTCCTTTTTTGCACTCTATGCCAACATCGATGGTTTCACCTATTCGGAGAAAGAGGTCCCCGTCCGTAAAAGGCCCGAAATTGACCGCTGGATCGTTTCCCTGCTGAACTCCCTGGTCCGGGAAGTAAACCAGCATATGGATGATTACGAACCCACACGGGCGGGAAGGGCCATTCAGGAATTTGTGGTGGAACACCTGAGCAACTGGTACGTGCGGCTGAACCGGAAACGGTTCTGGGGCGGGGAATTCGATTCCGACAAAAGAGCGGCCTACCAGACCCTGTACACCTGCCTGGATACGGTTTCACAGCTTATGGCCCCCCTCGCGCCCTTTTATGCCGAAAGGATCTTCAGCGACCTGAACCGGGTAACCCGCAGGCACGCCGCCGGTTCAGTCCACCTTACGGACTTCCCGGTATGCGATAAAAAGCTCATAGACAAGGCACTGGAGGAAAAAATGGACCTGGCACAGCGGATCTCGTCCATGGTGCTGGGACTGCGACGCCGGGTGAACATCAAGGTCCGCCAGCCCCTGAATAAACTGATGATCCCCATTCTTGACGACGGGTTCCAGAGCAAGGTCGAGGCGGTCAAGGATTTGTTCCTGGCCGAAATAAACGTTAAGGAAATCGAATTCATCAGCGATACCAGCGGCATACTGGTCAAGCGCATCCGGCCGAATTTCAAGACCCTGGGTCCCCGGTACGGAAAAAAGATGAAATCCATCGCGTCCCGGATACAGCAAATGAGCCAGGAAGACATCACCCGGTTTGAAAAGGAAGGAGAATGGAAACTGGATGCACCCGGTGAGGAAATAATCCTCCTGCCCGAAGACGCGGAGATAACCACCGAAGACATCCCGGGATGGCTGGTAGCCAGCGATGGGAACCTGACCGTGGCCCTGGATGTAACGGTCACCGAAGAGCTGCGCCAGGAGGGCATTGCACGTGAATTCATAAACCGGATCCAGCACTACCGCAAAGAAAGCGGGTTCGATGTAACCGATAAAATAAGGATCCTGATCATGAAGCATGGATCCCTGGATAAAGCCATATTGCGACACAGGGATTACATCGGCTCCCAGACTCTGGCCCGGGAGGTAGACCTGGTGGAAAAACTGGACCGGGAAAATGCCCGGATGGTGGAGATCGACGAAAATGTCCGGACATGGATCAGAATCGAAAAAATTGATGGAAATTAAGAACAAATTTGCATATATTTATTTTTCTTATATTTGGCAAAATTTAGTGAGCAATGGGCGAAAAGACGAGATATTCGGACAAGGAGTTGGCGGAATTTAAGCAAATCATCCTGACCAAACTCGAAAAGGCAAAAAAGGACTATGAATTGTTGAAGGAAGCCATAACCCATGGCGAAAGCAACGATACACAGGATACTTCCCCGACCTTTAAAGTTCTGGAGGAAGGAGCGGCCACCCTTTCAAAAGAGGAAGCCGGCAAACTGGCTCAGCGGCAGCAGAAATTCATACAACACCTGCAGGCTGCCCTGGTGAGAATCGAAAACAAAACCTACGGAATCTGCCGTGTGACCGGCAAACTGATCAAGCCGGAACGCCTGAGAGCTGTGCCCCACGCAACCCTGAGCATAGACGCAAAGCAGCAGCAACAATAATCATCAGCAGACCGGGCCATCCCGGTCTTTTTTTCCATCATGTCCGCCGCCAAAAAAGCCATACTCCTGATCGCAGGGATCCTTTTGCTTGACCAGGTTTTCAAGATCCTTGTAAAAACCCATATGACCATGGGGGAGGAGATCCATGTGATCGGGAACTGGTTTATCCTGCATTTTACGGAAAACAAGGGAATGGCATTCGGGCTTGACCTGCCCGGCAGTAACGGGAAATCCCTTCTGACCATTTTCCGCCTCCTGGCCATTGCCGGGATCAGTTTATACCTGCGTTACCTGATCCGCCACGGTGCAAAACAGGGACTGGTCCTGTCGGTTTCACTGATCCTTGCCGGTGCCGCAGGCAACATCATAGATTCGATGTTTTACGGGTTGGTTTTCAGCGACAGCTGGGGACGGATGGCAAGCCTTTTCCCGGAAGGAGGCGGATATGCCCCGCTGCTGCAGGGTAAGGTGGTGGACATGTTGTATTTTCCCATCATCCGGGGCACCTGGCCCGACTGGTTCCCCTGGCTGGGAGGCCGAAGCCTTGTGTTTTTCCGCCCCGTTTTTAACATCGCCGATTCCTCCATCACCATCGGGGTGTTCATCATCCTGATCTGGCAGAGAAGGTTTTTTTCCCAGGAGATCATACCGAGAAAGAAAACGGGAAGCGAAGAACTCGCCGATCCTTCCGGGGAGAAGATGAAAGTTCCGGAAAGCCAGCCTGAAAGCCAGCCGGAAAGCCAGCCTGAGAAACCTGCAGAGAGTCGCCCCTCGGTGTGATCAATCCGCATCCTCCAAGCCTTCCACCAGAAAAAAATCAAGCTGCCTGCGGGCCAGGTTGGCCCGGGCCACCTCAACGCGTACCTCATCTCCGAGCTGGAACTGCCTGCCGGTTTTCTTTCCGATCAGCCGGTAATTGTCTTCGTCGTAATCGTAAAAATCATCCGTGAGGTCACGCATGGCCACCATACCCTCGCATTTGCACCCGGTCAGTTCCACGTAAAGCCCCCATTCCGTAACGCCGGAAATAATTCCCTCGAGAACCTCCCCGATCCTGTCGCTCAGGAACTCCACCTGCTTGTACTTGATGGATGCCCATTCCGCGTTCATGGCTTTGCGTTCCATCTCGGAGGAATGCTTGCAACGGGACTCATATTTCTTCTGGCTTTTGGACTGCCCGCCGCTAAGGTAATGATCCAGCAGGCGGTGCACCATGATGTCGGGGTAGCGGCGGATGGGGGAGGTAAAATGGGTATAGTAGGGAAAAGATAGCCCGTAATGACCGATGTTCATGGTGGAATACTCGGCTTTCGCCATGGCCCGTATGGCCAGGTTCTCGATGATATTCTGTTCCTTCCTGCCCCGGATATCTTCCATCAGGTTGTTGATCGATCCGGCGATCCTTTTCTGCCCGCTGGTCTGAATGCTGTAGCCCAGGCGCTTGATGAAATAAGCAAAAGATTCCAGCTTCTCCGTATTGGGTTTGTCGTGGATGCGGTAAACAAAGGTTTTGGGACGGGTTTCAGGGGCGGCGTTTGACCGGGTGTCCGCATCCAGGCTTATTCCCGGGGGTTTTCCGATGAATTCCGCCACCCGCCGGTTGGCCAGAAGCATGAATTCCTCGATCAGCTGGTTGGATTCCTTGTTTTCCTTGAAATAGACCCCCGTTGGATACCCGCTTTCGTCGATGTGGAACTTTACTTCCACGCGTTCGAAATTAAAGGAACCTTCCCGGAACCTTTTTTCCCGCAGCACCTGGGCCAGCCTGTGGAGCTGCAGGATCTCATCCTTCAGATCCCCCTGGCCGGACTCGATGACCTCCTGGGCTTCATCGTAGGTGAACCTGCGGTCAGAGACAATCACGGTCCGGCCGAACCACTGGTCCACCACCTCCGCCACATCGTTCATTTCAAAAACGGCTGAATAACAGAGTTTTTCCTCTCCCGGCCGTAGCGAGCAAACCAGGTTCGAAAGCTTTTCCGGCAGCATGGGTACGACCCGGTCCACCAGGTAAACCGAGGTCGCCCGCTCATAGGCTTCCTGGTCCAGCAGGCTCTTGGGCTTTACGTAATGGCTTACATCGGCAATGTGTACGCCCACTTCCCAGTTTCCGTTCTTCAGTTTCCGCAGGGAAAGGGCATCGTCGAAATCCTTCGCGTCAACCGGATCTATGGTAAAGGTCGGGATCTCACGGAAATCCCTGCGTTCGGAATAATCCTTCCGGGTGATCTCAACGGGCACGGCTTCTGCCGCTTCCTCCATCTCCCGGGTGAAGCGGGAGGGCAGTTCGAATTCGGCGAGAATGGCATGCATTTCCACCTCGTTCACCCCGGGATCACCCAGCACCTCGATGATCTCCCCTACTGGGTTCTTCGATCCACTGGGCCATTCCGTGATTCGGGCGATGGCCTTCTGTCCGCTTTTCACCCCTGAAAGCCTGTCGGGGGGAATGAACAGGTCGTAGGGCATTTCCTTGCTGTCCGGATTCAGGAAAGCCCAGTTCCTGGAAACTTCCACAATGCCGACGAAGGTTTTGCGGGCCCGCTCAATAACCTCCACCACTTCCCCTTCCACCCGTTTGCCTTTTCGACGGGCGTAGAGGTATACCTTTACGTAATCCCCGTTCAGGGCATGGTTCAGGTTGTTCCTGGAAATAAACACATCTTCACCGATGGCATCCGACAGCAGGAATGCATAACCGAACTGGGTCATATCCACCGTCCCGTAAATATACCCTCCGCGGGATTTGAGCTTGTACTTTCCAGGGTACACCTCCACGAGTTCTTCCCTGCCAGCAAGGTGTTCCAGCACGGGAATGATCTGGCGCCTTGTTGCCACATCCTTGATATTCAGCCGTTTGGCAAGCTGCTTGTAATTGAATGTCTGGCTGGGATGATTGGTGAACACGCCCAGCACGGAATTGGCCAGGGCATCCTTTCCCTTGGATTTTCTGCCTTTTTTTGCCATCGGGAGGTATGCTTTGGCGGGTAAGGTAAGAAATATTTAAAAACTGAATTGTTAACTTTACAATCTGAAATCAGCCTGCATACCTCCATGGACAAAACCCTACGGATCCATAACACACTCAGCCGGAAAAAGGAGATCTTCAAACCCCTCCACCCGCCCGCGGTCGGCATGTACGTCTGCGGACCCACGGTGTACGGTTCCCCCCATCTGGGGCATGCACGACCGGCCGTTACCTTCGACCTGGTTTTCAGGTACCTGAAGCACCTGGGTTACCGGGTTCGCTACGTGCGGAACATCACCGATGTGGGACACCTGGAGGAGGACCGGGATTACGGGGAGGACAAGATCTCGAAAAGGGCCCGGCTTGAACGGCTGGAGCCCATGGAGATCGTACAGCGGTATACCAACGAGTACCGCCTGAAAATGATGCAGATGAACGTGCTTCCCCCGAGCATAGAACCAACCGCTTCAGGGCACATCATGGAACAGATCGAACTGGTGGAACGGATCCTTGATAAAGGCTATGCCTATGAAGCGGGCGGATCGGTATATTTTGACGTAGGGAAATACAGCCGTGAGTACCGTTACGGAAAACTCTCAGGCCGGAAGATCGAGGACCTGATATCCAATACGCGGGAACTGGAAAAACAGGAGGAAAAACGCAACCCCCTGGATTTTGCCGTCTGGAAGCACGCGGGACCGGAACACCTGATGAGATGGCCGTCCCGGTGGGGAGAAGGTTTTCCGGGCTGGCACCTGGAATGCTCGGTCATGAGTTCGCGCTATCTGGGGGAGGAATTCGATATACATGGCGGGGGACTAGACCTGCTGTTTCCACACCATGAATGCGAGATTGCACAGACCGTCGCCGCTTACGGCAAGGAATCCGTCAGGTACTGGATGCACAACAATATGATCACCCTGAACGGGCAGAAAATGGGCAAATCCCTCGGCAACGCCATCAGCCTGGAGGAATTTTTCACAGGCGACCACCCCCTGCTGGAAAAGGGCTTTTCTCCCATGACGATCCGGTTCTTCATGCTCCAGGCCCATTACCGTTCCACGCTGGACTTCTCGAACGAAGCCCTGGTTGCGGCTGAAAAGGGACTGGAACGGCTCTTCGAAGGAATGGCCAACCTGGAAAAGATCAAACCTTCCGGGAAAAAAGGCGGCCGTGCGGATGGGGTTAAAAAGGCCTTTTTCAGCGCCATGAACGACGATTTCAACTCACCCCTGGCCATCGCCGCCCTGTTTGACGGGATCCGGACCATCAACGCGGTGCATGCGGGCAGCGGGACATTCTCGGCAGAAGAACTGGAGGACTGGAAAACATTCTATTTTACGGCAGTGGAAGATATTTTGGGACTGAAGGCCCCGCAGGTTGCCGAAAGCGACACCGGCCTCCTGGAGAACCTGGTCCGGTTCCTGCTGCAGATGAGGATAGACGCCCGCCGACGCAAGGATTTCGAAACGGCCGACCGGATACGCGATGAAATGGCCAGACTGGGCATAGAGGTGCAAGACACCAAGGACGGGTTTGAATGGAAACTAAGGAAATGAGCGTTTCCATCGGCAATCTGAAACTGGGACCCGGCCTTCCCGTACTCATTCAATCCATGTGCAACACCCCGACCATGGATACGGAGGCAAGCGTGG
>CAZNQG010000131.1:0-8239 GCA_964575235.1 uncultured Bacteroides sp. | reverse complement strand
CAGCAGGATCTCGAACGGCACCGGCTCCCGGTGCCCTTTATGGTATGGCTTCAACTGGAATCCTGCATTCCTTAAAACCAGTCCCGCGGAAAACAGCCTATCCCGGTTCGTGAAGGTTACTCCCAGGTCCGCCAGCAGTCCGAAGGAATGGTAAGACTCCAGGACCGAATAGACCGGCTTTACATTGATTCCGATCCTGAAGAGGCTGTCCACCGCCCGGGAATATATCAGGTTGAGACAATATTCCGCAGCCCTGAACTCGCCTGTAATGTTGCCCACCTCGTCGGCAGCAGTGAATTTCCCGTAATTGATGTAGTTCAGTCCCCCTGCAAAATCGCCGATACCCTCGATACTCCTTGCATAGGATGCATACCCGAAATTTATGTCCGAGAAATAGTTCACGTAATTCAGGACCAGGTGATTGGACATCCCCTCGTAGAGTGCGGACGGATTGTGATAGGCCAGATTGAGGTCGTCATCGGGAATGGCAACAGCCTTCCCTCCCATGGAAGCTACCCTTGCGGAATGGGTTAGGTTCAGGAATGCGTAGGTGGCATTGCCGCCGAGCTGTGCCCTGAGCGGGCAGGCGAGAGTAAGCAGCAAGACCATGAAAGCGGAACCGGCTGTCCTGAACATGGAGGGAATTTAGAAATAAAAACGTTAAAATCGGCATTTTATTTTTGGCGCTGCTTCACGGTCATCAGGGAGCAACCAGGTGCTTGAAGGTCTTTTTACGGGATTTCACCTGCGATAGGAACAGTCCCCCGAGCACCACGGCAATGCCGATCACCTTTTTCAGGCCGAGCTCCTCGTCCAGGATCATCCATGCGAAAACTGCCGTGAGCACCGGTATGAGGTTCGAAAAAGTTTCGGTCCGCGTCACCCCGATGTTCTTGACGCTGTAATTATAAAGCACAAAGGCTATGGAGGACCCGAATATGGCAAGGTTGCACAGGTTCAGTATGGCTCTAGCGTTGTGTTCCGCTGCCACGAAGTCCTGCAGGTCGAAGACCAGGAACAGGGGCAGGAACATCAGGGTCCCGAAAATGTTCTGGTAGGCGGTTATGCTGTAGGCGTTATACCTTTCCGTGAGCTTCTTGACCATCAGGGTATACCCGACGGCGCAGAGAACGGCCAGCAGCATGAGCAGCAGCCCGAGCGGTTCTGCATTCAGGCTGAAGTCACGCTTCAGGATTACGATCAGGACCCCCGAGAAGGAAAGCAATATGCCCAGGATGTTCAGCAGGGTCACCCGTTCTTTCAGCAACAGGTAAGCGCCGACCGGCACAAAGAGCGGTATCGTTGAAATGATGACCGCCGTGAGGGATGCATGGATCATGGTAAGCCCAATGCTTTCGGCAATAAAATACAGGAAGGGGTAAATAAGGGCCAGCAACAGGAACCGCAGCACATCCCTGCGCTGCAACTTCTGAAGGATGCTGGCGAATCCGGCAATGCCGACCATGACCAGTGAGGACAGAAGCAATCTCAGGAAAACGATGGTAAAGGGAGGATAGACTTCGTTGACGATCTTGAACCAGACAAAGGTCATGCTCCACATGACCATGGCCGCGGTCGCGCTGAGATATACGAGCGGTTTGGTTTTCTCCATCCGGGAAATAAAGCACTAAATTAATTAAAGGTTTGGAACTTTTAGTCCCAAACTTATAGTCCCAAACCTTTTAGAAAGCCGGATATCCGGTCTGACAGGTTTCCCTTCCCGGAAAGGCTTTTCATAAAGGCACTTCCGATGATGGCTCCACCGGCATACCGGCAGGCCTGCCGGAAGGTTTCGCGGGAGGAGATCCCGAAACCGATGAGGCGTGGGATCCTTAGCTGCATTCCGGAGATCCTTTTAAAATATTCGATCTGTTCCGGCAGAAAACCCTGTTTTGCACCCGTTGTCGATGCTGCCGAAACCATATACAGGAAGCCCCTGCTGAGCCCGGCAATCCTCCGAACCCTTTCTTCAGAGGTCTGCGGGGTGATCAGGAATACCATATAGAGCCCGTGTTTCTCGCAGGTTTCCCGGTACTCTTTTTCGTATTCGTCCACCGGCAGGTCGGGAAGGATCAGTCCGTCGATCCCGCATTCCACCGTCCTCCGGCAGAATTCATTGAAACCGTAGTTCAGAACCGGGTTGAGGTATCCCATAAGGATCAGCGGAATGCTCATGGAATCCCGGATGCCTTCCAGCTGGGAAAACAGGATCTCAAGGCTCATCCCGTTGTCCAGCGCCTGCTGGTTGCATGCCTGGAGAACAGGCCCGTCCGCCAGGGGATCCGAGAACGGCATGCCGATCTCGATCATGTCCACCCCTCCGGACGCCAGTTCACGGATGACGGTCGTTGTGTCTTCAAGCTCCGGGTATCCTGCCGTCACGTAAACGGATAGCACTCCCGAGGATTTGTTCTTAAAAAGGGCTTCAATTCTGTTCATTGGAAAAGGCTTTTACATAAGCGTGCATGTCCTTATCTCCCCGTCCCGAAAGGTTGACCACAAGCGTTTCCTCCGGGCCGGCCCCGGTCCGGTCGAGGACCGCAAGAGCATGCGCGGTTTCCAGGGCGGGAATGATGCCTTCCAGCCGCGTCAGTTCCAGGGCAGCCTGAAGGGCCTCCTGATCGGTAACGGCCAGGTAGCTGACCCTTCCCGTCTCCTGAAGCCTGGCATGTATGGGACCGATCCCGGGGTAATCGAGTCCGGCAGAAACCGAATATGGCTCCAGGATCTGCCCGTCTCCATTCTGCATCAACATGGTATACGATCCGTGAATGATGCCCGGACGGCCGCAACTCAGGGTGGCGGCGGTTTCGCCCGTATCGATTCCTTTTCCGGCCGCTTCCACGCCGATCATCTTAACCTCAGGGTCGTCAAGGAAACGATAGAAGGCACCGATGGCATTGCTTCCCCCTCCCACGCAGGCCAGGATCCAATCCGGGCGTTCCCTGCCGGTGTGCTCGCGGATCTGCCACTGGATCTCCTCCGAGATCACGGACTGCAGGCGGCTTACCAGGTCGGGGTACGGGTGGGGACCCACCACGGAACCGATGATGTAATGGGTATCCTCCGGGTGGTTTATCCAGTCTCGGATGGCATCGTTTGTGGCATCTTTCAGGGTTTTGTTGCCGCTGTGGACCGGCACCACCTCCGCCCCCAACATTTTCATTTTCAGTACGTTCGGCTGCTGCCGTTCCACGTCAAGGGCTCCCATGTATACCACGCAGTCCATGCCCGTCAGGGCGCAGACCGTGGCGGTTGCCACCCCGTGCTGCCCGGCACCGGTCTCCGCAATGATTCGGGTTTTGCCCAGCATGCGGGCCATCAGGATCTGCCCTATGGTATTGTTGATTTTGTGAGAACCCGTGTGTGCCAGGTCCTCCCTTTTCAGAAAAATACGGGTACGGTATTTTTCCGATAGCCTTTTCGCATGGTACAGGGGCGTGGGCCTCCCGGCGTAATTCTTCAGCAGATCCATGAAGTCCCTGCGGAAGGAATCGCTTTCCAGGATCCCCCTGTATCTCAACCGGAGTTCCTCTACATTGGCATACAGCATTTCGGGGATAAAGGTTCCCCCGAACCCGCCGTAATATCCTTTTTCATTTACATCGTGGTTCATCGCATAATCATTATGATTCATTTTCCGGGTTCGCGGACCGGATTTCCTTCATGAAAGCCAAAAGAAGGTTCGCATCCTTCAATCCGGGTCCCGTTTCAAAACCGCTGTTCAAATCCACACCATAAAGCATGGGGTGTTCGAGGCCGAGTATGTTGCGGACGTCCGGGGGACCGATGCCCCCGCTCAGGAAAAAGGGTTTATCCAGCTCGTATTCCCCCAGCCGATCCCAGTCAAATTTCCTTCCCGTACCCCCAAACCCGGGCCCGGCGGTATCGAAGAGGAACAGATCGCAATAGTCCACGTATGCATGCAGGCGGCTGAATTCCGTTCCTTCGCCTATATTAAACGCCTTGATCACCTGAAGTCCCCCGTCCCCCATCTCCCGGCAATAATCCGGGGGTTCCGCACCGTGAAGCTGGATGCTCCGGAATCCCATCCGCCTGCATACGGACAGCGCTTCCCCTGCCGGATGGTTCACGAATACCCCGACCCGATTGATGCCGTCCGGCAACCCCGCTATGGTGCCGGGTGACAGTTCCCCGGCGAACCTTCTCGACCCCCGGAAGTAGATAAATCCCATGAAATCGGGTGAGAGCCGGGATACCTCTGCGATGTTCGCCGGGTCCTTCATGCCGCAAATTTTGATTTTCAGGCCGCTCATTGCTCCTTCAGTTTA
Organism: uncultured Bacteroides sp.; assembly: GCA_964575235.1. Classification (GTDB taxonomy): domain Bacteria; phylum Bacteroidota; class Bacteroidia; order Bacteroidales; family SM23-62; genus SM23-62. Next base: position 3,947 of record CAZNQG010000131.1, on the reverse strand, counting down.
CGGATGAATTTCCTGCATGCCCTGGCAGGGTCTTCCTGCTTCATGAAATACTCCCCGATCAGGAAGCCCCGGTAACCCAGTTGCCTGAGATAACGGATGGTTTCCGAATCGTGGATGCCGCTTTCCGAGATCTTCAGGAATTCCTCCGGTATCATCCCGGCCATATCGATGGAGGCATGGACATCGGTTTCCATCCGGTTGAGGTTCCGGTTGTTCACTCCAACCATGTCGATCCAGCGGTTCAGGTATGCCAGTTCGGACGGATCGTGGATTTCCAGGAGGACTTCGAGTCCCACATCATGCGCCTGCCGTGCAAGATCGTGCACGGTTGAGTTATCCAGGATGCCGGCGATCAGCAGAATGGCGTCGGCTCCGATTGCCCTGGCTTCCAGTATCTGGTAGGCATCGATGATGAAATCCTTCCTCAGGATGGGGCAGCGGTTCACTTCCCGCGCCTGCATCAGGTCGTCCCTGCTGCCCCCGAAGTATTTCCGGTCCGTCAATATGGAAAGAGCCGTCGCCCCGGCCTCCACATAGCCACGGGTGATGCTGACCGGGTCCGCATGCCGGTTGATCCTTCCGGCAGAGGGGGAGCTCCGCTTGAATTCCGCGATGATGCCGCTTGCCTTCTTTTTCTGAAGGCTTTTTTTCAGCGAGACGGTTTCACGGTTGAAATAGGGGCTTCCCTCCAGCCGTTTTACCGGGGATTCAGACTTGCGCTGCCCGATCTCTGCTTTTTTATCCGCTACGATGCGATCCAGGATGCTGTCCATCGGGTGAGGTATTTATTATTTATTCAAATCCATAAGGGTCTTAAAGGCTTTCAGTGCGGAGCCGCTTTCGATGGATTTCCGTGCCATTTCCAGGCATGCGTGCAGGTCCCGGTCCGGGTAACATGCGTGCAGGGCAAATCCCCCGTTGGCGATAATCACGTCTTTCTGCGCGGGAGCCGCCCGGTTCTCAAGAACATCCATGAAGATCTTCATGGCCTCCTCAATGGTTTTGCCGCCGGCTAGTTTCGCCGGATCGTACACGGGTAATCCCAGGTCACCCGGCTGGCAGATCCGGTCCAGCTCACGCGTAAGCACCTTGAAGGGTCCCGTCAGGGAGACCTCGTCGTAGCCGTCCAGGCTGTGGATGATGACGTACTGCTTATCCGTCGCCTGATAGAGATAGCCGTAGAGACGGGTCAGTTCAAGGCTGTAGACACCCACCAGCTGCCGGGAGGGGAAGCTCGGGTTTACCATGGGACCGAGCATGTTGAAGAAGGTTTTCATACCCAGATCCTTCCGTACCGGTGCCACGTTCTTCATGGCCGGGTTGAACAGGGGAGCGTGCAGGAAGCAGATCCCGGCCCTTTCGATTTCCCCCTGCAGTTTGGATTCATCGTTTGAAAACCGGTAACCGGCGTATTCCATAAGATTGGAGGATCCACAGGCCGAGGAAACCCCGTAGTTCCCGTGCTTTGCGACCCTGGCTCCCGCCCCGGCCACGACAAATGAAGAAAGCGTGGAAATATTGTAGGTATCCTTGCCGTCCCCTCCGGTGCCGCATACATCGATCGTATCGAAACCGGACAGGTCGACGGGTATGCACAGTTCCAGCAGGGCGTCCCGGAACCCGGTAAGTTCCTCCACGGTTATGCTGCGCATCAGGTAAACGCTTATGAAGGAAGCGATCTGGGAGTGATTATAAACTCCTTTGGCTATGTTCGTGAGCACGCGCTTAGCGGCATCGCGGTCCAGCGTCTTGTGTTCGTAAAGGTAATTCAGGATTTCTTTCATCGGGTTTAACGGTTTTTTAGAATTTGCGGTTATCGGGGACTCAAAAGTCATTCTCCTCACCCAGGATCCAGTTGGTCAGGATGTCCGTTCCGCATTTCGTGAGGATGGATTCAGGATGGAACTGCACGCCCTTTACATCGTATTCCGCATGACTCATCCCCATGATCTCCCCGTCTTCGGCCCTGGCCGTAACCTTGAGAACAGCCGGCAGATCCTGGTCCGATACGATCCAGGAATGGTACCTTCCCCCCTCGAAGGAATCCGGAATGTTCCGGTAAAGGTAATCCTCCCGGTCGAGCACCCGAATGCGAGTGGCAACGCCGTGGAACACCTTCGGTATGTTGATCAGCTTACCGCCGAATACTTCGGCAATGGCCTGGTGGCCAAGGCAGACGCCCAGCATCCTTTTGCGGGGGGCAAATTCACGGATGATCTCCTTCAGCATGCCCGCCTCGTCCGGGATGCCCGGTCCGGGGGAAAGAACGATGTGGGAGTAAGGCTCCAGTTCGACGACCTTCACCCGGTCGTTCCGGTATACATCCACCGCCGAACCGGTGATCTGGTTCAGGGCGTGCGCCAGGTTATAGGTGAAGGAATCGTAATTATCGATGACCACAATTTTTTCCATTTCTGCTTCTTTTAAGCCGCTCCTTCGGTTCTTTTCTCAAATCTCCCTCGCCATCTCGATGGCCTTTTTCAGGGCCGCAAGCTTGTTGTTCACTTCGTTCAGCTCGTTTTCCTCGACCGATTCGGCTACGATCCCGGCCCCGGCCTGGTAATAGAGGGTGTTGTTCTTGCTCAGGAAGGAGCGGATCATAATGGCGTGGTTGAACTCCCCGTTGAAGCCCAGGAAGCCTATTCCCCCGCCGTAAAACCCGCGGTTCTGGTTCTCGTAGCGGTCGATCAGTTCCATGGCCCTGTATTTGGGGGCACCGGAAAGGGTTCCTGCGGGAAAGGTATCCCCCATGACCCGGACGGCATTGTAATCTTCCGGCAGCATCCCCGAAACCTTGGACACCATATGGATCACGTGGGAATAAAACTGGATTTCCCTGTAGTTTTCGACGGTCACGTGTTCGGCGTTCCGGCTCAGGTCGTTCCGTGCCAGGTCGACCAGCATGATGTGTTCGGCGTTTTCCTTTTTGTCCCGCGTCAGACGGATCGCGGTATCCTTGTCCTTCTCGTCGTCCCCGCTCCTGGGAAAAGTTCCGGCGATCGGGTGTATATAGGCAATCCGGTCCTTTATCTGGAGCAGTGCCTCGGGCGAGGATCCGAAAATCCGGTAACTCCCGAAATCAAAGTAGAAAAGATAGGGTGAAGGATTGATCGACCGGAGGCAGCGGTACACGTTGAACTCGTCGCCGGTAAAACCCTGGCTGAACTGCCTGGAAAGCACAATCTGGAATACATCGCCCCGGAAGCAGTGTTCCTTCCCGCGGGTAACCATTTCCATATAGTCCCGGTCGTTCATGTTGGATTCTTCGTCACTTGAGGGATTGAAGGGATAGGTGGCAAAGTTCCGGTTGTAGAGCAGGGATTCGATATAGTTGATCCGGCTTTCGTATCCCGGGGTCCGGTTTTCAAGGATGGTGAGGGTATTCTGGAAGTGGTTTATGGCGATTATGATCCGGTACACCGAGTATACAATTTCGGGTACACAGTAGGCATCGGCCGGGTCTTCGGCGATGCGGATGTCCTCGAAATATTTTACGGCATCGTAGGAGCAGTACCCGAAAAACCCGTTCGTGCGGATCCTGGGGTCCTGCCCGTCCGTCTCGAAGGACTGGATAAAGGCGTTCATTTCGTCGGGGACCGATATCCCGGGACCGGTTTTTCGTTCCTCGACGTTACCGGAACCATCCCGGATGGTGATCCGCCCCCCTTCTACGCTGAACGATGCGAAGGGCTGGAGGCAGATGAAGGAATAGCTATCCTCGCTGGTATGGTAATCCGAACTTTCCAGCAAAATGGACTGCGGGAAAAGATCCCTCATCCTCAGGTATACGCTTACGGGCGTTATGGTATCGGCGAGGATCTGTTTAACTTCGGTTTTAATTCGTACCTTTTTCATAACGTTTATTCTCGGTTAGGTTTCGTTACCGGCTGCCAAATCGAGTAGGAGGAAAATAAAATAGTTTTCCACCTATTTTATTTTCCGTCCTC
>CAZNQG010000130.1:0-8581 GCA_964575235.1 uncultured Bacteroides sp. | reverse complement strand
ACATTGAAAACCGAATCCTGGTCGCTGTCGTTGATGAAGGTGTGGGTTGGACTTTCCAGAATGGAGGAAGTTTGGTCATCGAAATCCCACCTGTGCTCCGCGGCACCCAGGGAGGTGTTCGTAAAGGATACATCGAGCGGCTGGCATCCTTCCGTGATGCTTGAGAATCCGGCCTGGACCGTATGGTGGACCGTAACCTGTTTTTCCAGGTAGGAAGTGCAGTTCTGGGGACTGGTCACCGTCAGCTGGACCGGATAGGTGGCTGCATTAACGGTACTGGAGTTGGTGAATTGCCGGGTGATGGGTGCCGTGCTGCCCGTCACCATGGGAGTGCCGGCAAAAGACCATGAATACTGCTGGCCGTTCACCGAGGCATTGTAAAAAGTAACATCGGCCGGGGAGCACTGGGAGGCATATTCAATGGTAAAATCCGCATCCACGTAGGGATGTATCGTGATGGGAACCATAAAGGAATCAAGACAGGTCTGAACATTCATAGCCTTGAGCCAGACGTTGTATACGGTGTCGTTCAGGCTGTAGTTCTCAAAAATCGTGCTCGGATCGGCCTGGCTGGAAGACTGGCCGTTGGCAAAATCCCAGCTGTAGGCTGAAGCCCCGGTCGAAGCATTCGAGAACTGAACCGTCACCGGATGGCATCCTTGGTCCACATCCACCGAAAAATCAGCATCGACGATGGGCATGACCGTGATGTCCTTGGTCTTTACCGATGGACAGTTTTGTGAATTCTGAACGGTCAGGACAACCTGCCTGGTAACCGGGGTTGTCAAGGAAGGATTTGTGAACCAATGAGTTACAGGATTACTGTTCAGGACCGTTGTGTCGCTTCCATCGCCGAAATCCCAGTGATGGGTCACGCCCCCGACCGAAATGTTGTCGAACGTTACATTGTAGGGCGTGCATACCGTGCCCTGGCTGAAGGTGAAATCCGATTTCACATAGGAATAGACCGTAATGTTTACCTCCGAAGTATCCCTGCATTCCTCATCGGTTACAGCGATGAGCTTTGAAATGAACGTAGTGTCAGAAAGGCCGAAATTCCGGAACTGGTGCACGGGATCCTGCTGGTCGGAAGACCCCCCGTCGCCGAATTCCCATAGGAAGGATGTGGCCGAAGCGGAGCTCTGGTTCGTGAAGCTCACCTGAAGCTCGTTACAACCTGCGGTAACATCCTGGGTGAACTGGGAACTCACCTCCGGGAACACGGTAATGTTCCGGGTCATGGTATCGATGCAACCGTCCGCATTTTCCACGGTGAGCAGGAGAAAGTTGGTGACGGCTGAGGGACCGCTGTTCTGGTAAATATGGGTCTGGGTGGGGGCGCCTGATGCGGAGGGCGGCGAGCCGTCCCCCCAGTCCCATTCATAATCCGTGATCGCCCCTTCTGAGGCATTCTGCAGAACCACCTGGAATGGCGCGCATCCCTGGAACCCGTCCACCGAATACTCTGCATGAATGTACGGGTGGACCCGTATGGTCTGGTAGGATGTGTCCCGGCAGAGGTTCGGTGTGGTACTGACCAGGCGAACCAGGTAATCCGCATTCACCGGGGTCATGTTCTCATAGGTATGGGCCGGGTTTTGCGAGGAAGAGGATCCCCCGTCGCCGAAATCCCAATCAAACATGGTGGCCGTGGCGGTTGAAAGGTTCGTGAAATTGATTTCGATCCCGTGACAGCCGCTGGTGTTGTCCTGTGTGAAAGCCGAGCTGACCTCCGGATAGACCGAGATCAGGCGGCTCAGGGTGTCGGTGCAGCCCCGTGTGTTGTTCTTCACCACCAGCTGCAGATCGTGCTGGGTGGGCGAAGCCGTTACATTGTTATAGGTATGGCTGAAAGTGGCCGCCGAGGTTCCCGAACCGGCCCCGTCACCGAAGGTCCATTCGTATTCCTCGATGTATCCCGCCGAATTGTTATCGATACTGATGAGCAGGGGTGAACAGCCCTGGAAGGTGTCGATGGCGTAGGCTGCCTCAATGTACGGCCAGACGGAGATGTCGGTTTCAAAGGTGTCAGAACAGAAAAACGGCGATATCGCGACCATTTCCACGTGATAGATGCTGTCGGCCATGCCCTGGTTCAGGTAGGTGTGGGTCACATCCGCCGTATTGGCCGAATTTCCGTCTCCCAGGGTCCATTTGTAACGGTCCGTATTGCCCGTGGAGGTATTGGTAAAGTTCACGGTGACCGGGTGGCAGCCCTGTGAAACGTCATTGGTAAAGCTGGCATTGATCTCCGGCCTGACGATGATATCCCGGCGGAATTCGCTGATACAGCTTTTGCTATTCCATACCAATAGCTGAATTGTTTTGGTTTCTACAGAATCTGTAGTGTTGTTATAATATTGCTTTAAGACCGCATTTGTATCATAAACCAATGGATTCCCAGGATCATGAAGGTCAAAGTCCCATTGCACATTATAAATACTTGACATATCGACCCCGAAGGACTGGTTATCGAAGGTGACGGTATCAGGTGCACAGATATACCATTTATCCATTTCAAAGAAGGCTTCCACTTCCTCGGCAATGCCCACGATTACCGAAAGTGTTGTGTCTGGAAAACAGGCCCGGGTAAGGGTTACATCGTAATTGTAGACACCAGGCGGGGGTGCGGCTTTCGGTGTGGCGATAAAGGGATCGTCCAAATAGGAGGAAGGCGACCAGGTATAGCTGAGTCCCCCGTTCGCCCTAAGCTGTATCGTATCCCCGAAACATTTAAAAACCGACTTGGAGCCTGTTTCAACAACCACTACACCACCCCTTGAGACGCTGTAATCGGAAAAATACCCGTATTTACAGCCCGAGGTACGCCCACCTTCTATCAGTCCCAGGTGAAAAACACTTGCAGAATTCGTAATTTTTACCACTTCGCCCTGCGGAACTCCTCCACCGGTCCCGTTCGCAAAATATTTATTACCCTTTTTCAGGCAGACGAAACCGGTTGTCCCGACCGCTTCAAACCAGGAGCCGGGAATATCGAATGTGCTCCCGTCCTCGTAATGCATGGTGAAGGCATCCTTGGCTGCATCGACGGTCATGATGTTCAGGTAAAAATCCCGGTCCGTCGAGCGGGTGAAACTGACCTCAAGTGACCCGGTGCATCCATCAATCGTAGGCAGGACGGCACCACCGAGCTCACACCCGAATCCGGAAGCATGCAACACCATGATGGGTTTATCCCCCTCCACATGGGTGGAGTTATTACGAAGCTCGTATACAGCCTGATCCCCTGGATTAACAAGGGTCGCAAAGAAGGCTCCATCAATATTCACAGTAGTATTGGCTTGGGTAGCCATGATGAAGATCCGTTCGCCGGTGGGCACTCCGTCCGGATCAAGGGGGTCCGCAGAGGGATTGATGAGGTTTATCTTTCCCCTCATTACGATGTACTCATACCCTACGATGTGCTTGCCATCTACGTTTAAGATGGGTACGGTCTGGTCCCCGATCAGGTCCCGGCATGTGTTCCCGGCCACGGAATCGTCCTTGATGGTCACGGCAATGGGCTTATTGGATGTTATATGGCTGCCGCCCAGATGCCCGGCGGCGGACTGGCTCACCGCGACGCAGGAGTAAGTTTCTCCGCGGTCCAGCGTAACGTTGAAGGGAGCTCCCGCTGCATGTCCTCCTACAATATCGGCAGCAGGGGTTATAGTTATGACCGTATTGTCTTCCGTGGCAACAATATCGATGGCACAATACGGCAGTGGATTATAGTTACCGTTTGGCCAGACATTGTTAAACGGGGTATAGAATTCCTTGCCCAGGGCATTCTTGCCCTTCAGTGCAAATATATCCTCGTTCCAGTATTCGTCCTCATCGTAATAGACGGTGATGAAATTATCCGAAGTAATATGGACACCCTTATTCAGTATGATCCCCCCCGGTTTGTTTTCAAGGTCGTCTATCCATGGGGATGCATCGATGGAGACTGTCGTGTTAGCGGATACCGTGAAGGTAGTGTCCATGCCGGACGGGTTGGCGGGCTGGTCGATCGTTACTTCGGCATCCAAGTCCAGCGCCGACACCCTGAAATACACGGGTTCACCGCCGGGATAATCCCCATGGCCGATGGTGATTTCCGGCGCCACGAACCAGAATTCCACATCGGTCTGACCGTAAGCACTGACAAGGGCACCCAGGATCAGCAGCACAACGGAAACGCTATGGTACGCCAATCTGTGCAATCGCTTTCCCCATACGTATGATAGATCATTATACGGGGCAGCCCGGGATTGGTTCAGTTCTTTTTGGGGTTTTTCCGTTCCTGTAAAAGCTCTCTCTTTGATAATCAGAAACTTGCCGAACCCCGCAACCCTTTTTGGAGGTTTCCGTATGATTAAGCTGGCAAACATTGGCCCGACGCTTGAAAGATAGGACTAAAATCAGACTTATTTGGTTGTTCCGGGGTGATGGATATCACCGAATGGATGCAACTTATGGCTGCATTGAGCAGTCTTAAATTAATTGTTATCTTTCCCAGTGAAGGTTAATATAAGGGCAAGCTATGAGTCTGAATCTTTATGCACAAATCTCTCATTATCAATGATATAATTAATTCTGCCAATCATGGGATCAAAAAACGCAATATTAGCTATTCTGGCTGCAGGTCTGATTTTCCAGGGTCTTTCGGCACAGGACACGTTATTTTTTGAAAACTTTGATGATTCCCCGGGTTCAAAGCCCTATGGCTGGACGACTGAACTTGAATTTGGTGAAAGCAAATGGCAGTTTGTAAATGGTGGAGGAACGACCTCGCCTGAATTACCCAACACCAGGAAACCGGTTTCTGCATTCAGCGATACGGTTAATGCCCTTTATTTCTTTAACAGCCTTGAAGGAGAGTCTGTCATCCTGATCACTCCACCCATCAACCTCGAGTTTGCCGTTAAGCCCGAGCTAAAATTCATGCATGCCCAGCGGGAAGGAGACCTTGGGTTTGGTGCCGCACACGATGAATTAAGGATTTATTATAAAACTCATTTTGACAGTGCATGGACTGAAGCCAGGAAGATCGGTGAATATACCGATGAAGTCTTTGACTGGACACAGCAAACCATTCTCTTACCGGAGGATGCTCATGTTCCTGAATGTTATTTTGCCTTCAAGGCGACTACCAACTACGGATGGGGTGTCTGCATTGATGATGTGTCAGTCATAGAGACCGGGATACAGCAGCGACACGTGGACACGGTTATCATACGGCAGGCAAGCACCGATCTTATTCCAAGCGGAACAAAGTTCAATCCAATACTTCGTCTCGATATTTCGGTTAAGGGAAATACGAATAGCGTAACCTTGAATTCGCTCGATCTCAGTTCCCTGAATACTTCTGACGGGGATATAGAACCGGACGGGGTCAGGCTCTATTATAACTATTCCAGCCGGAATGTTTATGCCGCATCAATCCTTGACTCAGCAACTTTTTCCTCCGGGACCGCCTCGTTCTCCTCACTGTCATTTAACCTTCCTACCGGGAATACCTATTTATGGATAACATACGATATAAAACCCGATGCCATTCATAGCAATCTTGCTGATGCCATGATCCCGGCCGGGGGAATCAATATCAACGACAACTCCTACCCGTTGAGCGATGCCTCACCTCCCGGTAACCGGCTTATCCTGGAATCAGTATTTTATGATGATTTTGCATCGGATCTGGGGTGGATTCTTGTCGGTGATTTCGAGCGAAACCGACCTGTAGGCCTCGGAGGTAACTTTCTTGGCAACTCCGACCCCTTGTACGCTGCAGGAGATACCATGATCCTGGGAAATGATTTAACGGGACTGGGATCAAATATTGGTGATTATGAGCCTAATGTGAATCGTTACGAAAACCTGGCAACCTCACCGCTTATAGATCTATTTTACTATAATGATATCAAACTGAATTACCTAAGATGGCTGAACGTAGCAAACAATGATACGGCTTCCATCGAAATGAGCCTTGATAATGGGAGCACCTGGAGCGAGGTCTGGTCAAACAATAACAATGTTTATACCGATGGTGCATGGAACTTTATCAGCCAAAATCTTCCTCTGGCTGCACGAAAATCTCAGGTGAAGTTTCGTATTAATCTCGGCTCCACCTCACCGAGTGACCAATTCTCAGGCTGGAACATCGAAAACTTCGCCATCACGGGGAATTACGTTGAATACGACGTGGGTGCAACAGCCCTCCTGGCTCCGGGTGCCGGCTGCGGCCACTCCTCGGCCGAAACGGTCAGTATACGGGTTAAGAATTACGGTCCCGCTTCAACCCCGGCCAAAATACCGGTCCGCTATTCCTTCAACGGCGGTTCCACCTACACCACGGATACCCTGACCGGCGCGATCGCACAGTACGGGGAATCCGATTTTGATTTTACCGAAACGGTCGACCTTTCCAGCCCGGGCATTTACAACGTGATCCTGGAGACCACGCTCGGCGTTGATGAAGAGGCCTCGAACAATTCCTTCGATACGGTTCTGTACGTAGATCCCACCTATACCCTGCCCTATTTCCAGGATTTCGAGGGCGGGGAGGACTTCTGGAGGTCCAGGGGCAGCAACGTTTCCTGGGAATACGGGGAACCTGCCGGGGGCGTCATCCACGATGCAGCCTCGCCCACCAAGGCCTGGGTCACCAACCTGAACGGGGACTATTACGACAGCGAGGATTCATACCTGGTGGGCCCCTGTTTTGACCTGACGGGCATCGATTACCCGGTCTTCGAATGCAAGATGTATTTCGTGACGGAAAGCGATGTAGACGGTGCCTGCCTGGAGTATTCGCTGAACAACGGGCAGACCTGGTCGCGCGTAGGCAGTATGGGGGACGGGGATACGAATTACTGGAACTGGTATAATTCGTCTGCCATCACTGCTCTGGCAGGGGGACACGGGTGGACCGGGATATCGGACGACTGGCAGACCGCCAGGATACTGCTCGATACAACCGTTTTCAGGAACGCTGCAAGCGTGAAGTTCCGATTCCATTTCTCGAGCGATGCCTCCGGGAGGCTGGAGGGGATCGGGATCGACGATATATCCATCTACGATGCTCCCAGGGACCTGGGCGTAGTGTCCATAGAATATCCCATCACAGGATGTGCACAGGATATAGGGGATCATGTGGCCGTTACGATCCGGAACTTCGGACTCGACACCCTGATGGCAGGGGATACCGTCGTCGTGGGTTATGATTTCGATTCGGAGCCGACGGTGGTGGAAAACCTGATCCTGGAAAGCAACCTCCTGAGGAATGCCACCCTGCCTTACACCTTTAAAAAGCGCCTTATTGTGACCACTTCAGGCACAAAAGACATCGATGCCTTTACACTGCTGCCGGATGACATTGATTTTTACAACGATACCCTCACGAACGACTCGACCAGCAAATCCATCGAAGTCACCCTGACACCCTTTGTATTCCTGCCGGAAACCATTTACACGGTGCGGCCGGATACCATCGTGCTGAACGCCTACACGGGTGAAGCGGGAGACAGTTATCTCTGGCAGGACGGCTCGACCGATTCTGCGTTTGCGGTGACGGCTATGGCGGACAGCATATATCATGTGACCGCCAAAAACGATTTCTGCGAATACCGTGATACGACATGGGTATTCCGCCTGATCGCGGATGCAGGCGTCACGGATATCCTGGAGCCGGTATCGGATTGCGAGCTGGGTGCCTCCGTACTGCCGCGGATTGAGGTCACCAATTTCGGAACGGATACCATGCACATCGGTGACGAGATCCCGGTCCGATACCGGATAGACGGGGGAACCCTCGTTGAGGAAACGGCTGTCATGGGCAGCCTGGTTAACCCGGACAGCACCTTTGAATTCAGCTTTGCAACATCAACGGATATGACGGCGATCAAGGCCTACACCATCGAGGCGTTTACGGAACTCCCTTACGACGATACCATTGCGAACGATACGATGCATACCATCGTCGAGGTTTACGGGATCACCGCCATTGACCTTGGACCCGACACTGTGGTTCGGGCCTTGCAATACACCATCGATGCCGGTTCAGGTTACGATTCCTACCTCTGGCAGGATGCATCCACCGGGCAGACCCTGGTGGTAGACACCACCGGCTGGTACCGCGTAACCGTAAAGGAAGGAACCAAATGCGAGAACTCGGATTCGCTGAAGGTGACCATCATCATCCCGGATGTTGCCATCGAGCGGATCAGCAATCCCAGTGATGCATGCGGGCTTTCCGCAACGGAGAACCTGGATATATACGTAATCAACGCGGGTACGGATACCCTGCACACCGGTGATACCATCCTGGTTTCCTATCAGGTTAACACAGGGACAACGGTATACGATACCCTTTTCGTGGACCGGAAAGTGGAACCGGGGGATTCCCTGCTGTTTAGTTCATCCGGGACCGTGGACATGAGCGGAGCAGGCATGTACCAGTTCTCCGTCAATGTGAGCTACGGCATGGATCTCATTCCGGTAAACGACGACCTGATGGACAGTGTGCAGATGTACGGCTACCCTGCAGTTTCGCTTGGGACCGACCAGGTGGTTACAACGAAGACCCATCTGCTGGATGCCG
>CAZNQG010000129.1:0-8583 GCA_964575235.1 uncultured Bacteroides sp. | reverse complement strand
TTTAAATCCCTCCGAATGAAAGAACTTATCCTGGCCACGCATAACGAGCACAAAGCCTTTGAAATACAGGCTATTCTGGGCGAAGAATTCAGGATACTTACCCTGGACGAGGCCGGACTGCTGGAAGACATACCCGAGGACCAGGATTCCATCGAGGGAAATGCCCTGCAGAAAGCCAGGCTGGTCTACTGCAGGCTGGGGAGGGACTGCTTTGCGGATGATACCGCACTGGAGGTGGATTCCCTCGGCGGATCCCCCGGAGTTTATTCGGCCCGGTATGCGGAGTTGAGCGGGGAGAGAGAACCGGGTGAGCCGGCACCCCGTGCAAACATCCGGAAGCTTCTTCGGGAAATGGCCGGACAAAACATGCGGAAAGCCAGGTTCCGCACGGTGATAGCACTGATTATGGCTGGAGAGGAACACATCTTTGAAGGCATTGTTGAGGGATGCATCCTCGAAGAGGCAAGGGGTAAAGGAGGATTCGGATATGACCCGGTATTCCTTCCCGATGGATTTGGGGAGACGTTTGCCGAGATGTCCCTGAGACGGAAAAACCAGATAAGTCACCGTGCGAGAGCCATACGCAAACTCATGGAATTTCTGAAGAAATACGGTCATGCATAAAATAAGTCCCCCGTTTATCCGTATTTATATGCAAAACCTCAGGATGATTCGTGCACGAAGATTCTCATCGATAATGCGGGAATACTTTCTGTGGGTACTCCTTTGCTATGTTGCCTCTGGACTGAATGCCCAGCCGGGCATCGGTGAGTGGAAGAACCATCTTCCTTATAATGACGGCAGGCAGGTTGCCGGAATCGGAAACCGGGTGTATTGCGGAACCCGGAGCGGTTTGTTTTATTATGACAGGCAGGACAATACGGTAAATGTTATTACCAAGATCGATGGACTCTCAGATCTGGAGATCAACGCGGTAAGTTATTCAACCGAACGGCAGGAGCTTGTGGTCGGGTATGACAACACGAACCTTGATATCATACACGGGGAGGAGATCTTCAACATACCCGACATCAAGCGCAAACAAATTACAGCCAACAAGACCATCCACAACATCATGGTCGTCGGTGACATGGCATACCTTTCCTGTGGATTCGGCATCGTGGTAGTGAACCTGGAGAAAAAAGAAATCAAGGAAACTTATCTTATTGGCGAAAACGGGGGGTTTACGAATGTTTACGACATGGCAACAGATGGCAGCAGCCTGTATGCGGCCACGGAAACGGGGGTATACATGGCAAGCATCCACAATACGAACCTGGTCGATTTCAACAACTGGACAAGGATTATGGACATCCCGCATGCAACCGAAACCTTCAGGACCGTCTGCTGGTTCGGGGACAGGTTATATGCCGGATTCAGCAGCGATGATCCGGCTGGCGATGTTCTTTATTACCGTGAGAACGGAACATGGAATGCCTTCCAGACCAAAGAGGACAACCGGGTTAACCATGTTGGAGAGAGTGCCGGACACCTGGTCGTGGTAACGAATAATTATGCCACGGTCTATAATGAACAGCATGAAGAGATCCGCTCAGCATATTCTTACCGGCCTGTTCATGCGATCTACGACATGGAAGGAAGCATCTGGCTAGCCGACAGGCAGGAAGGATTGTACCTGATACCTGTTAACGGAGAGGCAGAGTTCATTTCACCTAACGGACCACTGAGCCCCGATGTTGCATCCGTTGCCATCAAGGACGACATAATATATACGGCCGCAGGGAACATCACCCTCGGGTGGAACAATACATACAACCCGGTGGAATTGAATGTATTGAAGGAAGGTTTATGGGAGGGGACCAGCACGGTCGACTACCGGGACCTTATAGACCTTGCCGTTGACCCTGCCGATAAAAACCATGTTTTCGGGACTTCATGGGGATGGGGACTCCTGGAGTACCGGAACGGGGAACTCGTTGAAGTATATGATAATGCCAACTCCACACTACAAAACCAGCTCGAAAGTGGTGATTTTTTCCGCCTGGGAGGGTGTGCCTTTGACCAGGGGAATAATCTCTGGATGACCAATTCGGGCGTAGCTGAGCCCGTCTCGGTTAGAAAGGCCAACGGAGAGTGGAAGAGTTTTACCCTGGACGGCAAACTTAAGCTGGATTTCCTCGGGGGCATCATCAATACATCCTACGATCACAAATGGGTGATCTGTCCCGTGAGTTACGGTCTCTTCGCATTTGATATCAACGGTACCATAGACGATATTTCGGATGACCGTTACGAAAAATTTGACGTGGTGGACGTCAACGGGAGGATCATTACCAACAACGTTTTCTGCCTTGCAGAGGACCGTGATGGAAACATCTGGGTGGGAACCGATAAGGGGATTGTGGTATATTACAGTCCCACACGCGTATTCGGCGATGACCTTTTCTACGGCCAGCAGATCATCGTTCCGCGAAACGACGGGACCGGACTGGCGGATATCCTGCTGGGGACCGAAAAAGTAACTGCCATTGCGGTGGACGGCGCCAACCGGAAATGGATCGGTACCGGGAAATCGGGGATCTACCTCGTATCCGATGACGGGCTGGAGGAAGTACATCATTTCACCCAGGAAAACAGTCCCCTGCTCTCCAATTACATTACCGACATCGCCATAAACCCGAAGAACGGAATCGTATATATCGGGACCGACCGGGGATTGATATCCTACAAGGGCACTGCGATCGAAGGCCTGGATGATTTCATCGGCGTATATGCATATCCCAATCCCGTGCGACATGACTACGAGGGGGATATCGTCATAACGGGACTGGTCGGCGATGTTAACGTCAAGATCACCGATATCGCCGGGAACATCGTTTTTGAGACCACCGCACTGGGGGGACAGGCCATCTGGGACGGCCGGAGCTTTTCCGGGGAACGGGTCAGCACCGGGGTCTACCTGATCTTCTGCACCGACGAGGGCGGGGAGAAGACCCACATCACCAAACTTCTTGTAATCAACTGATCCGGGTTATAATTCAGATTTTGCAAACTTCCGGCATCGTTAAACCGGCGCTGCAAAATATCGGTGCGGCACCTGAGGGATTGTCAAAAAAGCTGCCTGACATTGCGATAGCGATGTAGCAGCGTTTTGACATCCCGAAGGTGCCGATCTTTTGTAGGCGCCTTGTTTAACAATACCTGCAGAGAAATTGCAAAATCTGAATTTTTTAACCAGATTTAAATCGGATAGGATGCAGTTGCGATGATACAGAAAGTTAAGGGAGTCGTACTCCACCACGTGAAATACCGTGAAAGCAGTGCCATTGTATACCTGTATACAGACCTGTACGGCAGGCAGGCCTTCCTGGTGAACAGCATCCGGGGGAAAAAATCCAGATATCCAAGCAACCTGCTTCAACCCCTGACCCTTCTCGAACTGGAGGCATATCATAAACAGGGCCGTGAAATACAGCATGTCAGGGAAATACGGAACTACATGCCGTACCGGAGCATTCCCTTCGATATGCAGAAAAGCAGCCAGGCCCTTTTCCTGTCCGAAGTGCTTTATAAAGTATTGCGGGAGGAAGACCCGAACCGGGACCTCTTCGAATTCCTTGAGAACACCCTACAGCTTCTGGACGTATCGGATGAAGGGACGGCCAATTTTCACCTTCTGTTCCTGGTCAGTCTCACCCGTTACCTGGGTTTCTATCCCGAGAACAACTTCGGCGAAGACCGGACGGGTTTTGATATGAGAAACGGGCAGTTCAGCAACGGAACGGGCATTCACCCCGACTATTTCGATCAGAAAAGTTCCCTGCTGCTGAACCGGCTGCTGGGATGCGGATTCAAGGATGTTGCACAAATATCAGTAAATCAGGATATAAGGATTCAATTCCTCGAAGATATGACGGATTACTACCGGCTTCACCTTCATGGATTCGGGAGCCTTAAATCCCTTGCCGTTCTACATGAAATCTACAGGGAGGAAAATGAGTTTTAAGCGTATTGAATTATTTTACCGGTTGTTAGATAACTTTTTATTGTACCCTTCGTAGAAATCAATTAATTTAACCCTTTTTAAAGCTATTCATTATCAGGCATATATAAAGGATTGTTATGGGATCGGATTAGAGATCCTGTTTTTGGCTGGAAATTGGCCGGAAAAAGTGCAACCCGGAGGGCAATTTTCGGGTCATAATAAAGACTTGCAAATGAGCAGGGTCTGCAAGCCCTCTTAGGGGGGATTGCAGCCCGCAAAATATTTTCAAAAGTTCCGTCGATCTTTTAAAAAAAAAAGAACAAAAGATCGGATGGGAATTTTATTGTTTATTATGTAAAGCTAACAACGAATCACTGCCAAAGCTGAAATATCGTTATTCACACACCCTGAACAAGCTTCAGAAAAATTGTTCTGCCGGGATTCAGGAAATAATCGGAGTCTCAGGCCTATTGTAATGGCCATTGGAATAATCCTGGTTTGCAATGTATACGTCAATGGGCAGACTGGGCCCGGCGGTGTGGGGAATAGTTCGGATACCAGGTTATGGCTTCGTGCAGACTCCATTACCGGTTTATCGGATGGAGAATCTATAGAAACCTGGCCGGATATTTCCGGGAACGGGAATGATGTAACCCAGGGAACCTCAAGCAACCAGCCGACATTCTCTGCAAATACCCTGAACGGATTCCCGGTTGTCAGTTTTGATCCTGGCGATGACCAGTACTTTTCCGGCTCCCTCGGCGGAACACTGAATGCGCCCTTTACCATACTCACAGTATTAAGGTTTGACAATACAGATGCCTATGCCTATGCATTGAATCTGGGAAATGGCAGCACAAATGCAACAGCCTCCATCAGCCGGGATCATACGGCCCCATATAATTCATATTACTGCTGGAGAGGGGGGAGTAACTACTATGACGCTCCCCAGGATTCCCTACCTGAAGGGGTGATCAAGATTCTGAGTGCATTTCATCATACCAGCAGCCCATACCATACCCTGTATCTGAACGGGATCTCGCAGAACATTACCCCAGCTGGATTCACAAGGATAAATGCAGATAATTACTTAAATGTGGGCAGACGGTTGAGTGGAGGGTCCGGAAGTAATTACATGGACGGCTACATAGCCGAAATGATCATCTATGACAAGCAGTTGAACCTGGCGGAACACATCATTGTCGAGAATTATCTGTCTGCGAAGTACGGGATCAGTATTGCTTCGACCGGGAACGATCATTTCAGCTACGATTCCATACACTATTACGATGTTTCAGGGATTGGCAGGGAAGATGCTTCTAACCAGAATACCGAGGCAAGGTCTGCAAGTATGCTCCAGATCGATACACCATCCTCGTTGGGTGATGGAGAATATTTGCTTTTCGGACATGATGGAGGTTCCTTTTCAAGCTGGACCACAACGGAGGCTCCTCCAGGCGATAGCATACGGAGAATTGAACGGGAATGGAGATTCGATGAAACTGGTGATATCGGAACCGTAACGGTTACGATAGATTTTTCAATCTTACCTGCAGACCTGGCCAATTGTTCCAGGAAGGTGATCATAGTCGATGCCGACGGAGATTTTACCGCCGGAGCCACCGTATATGATCTTGCCTCAGCGGGTGGAGACGAATATGAAGTAACGAACCTTGATATCAGTGATGGCGATTATATTACCGTGGGAGTGGGTGCTCCTCCGTCTGCTGCTATTACGCCTGATCCTGCATTGGGTTGTGAGGGAACAGGGTTGAGCCTTGACGGGAATCCCTCAGGGGGTACCGGTGTATATACAACCCATTTATGGACGGGAACGGATGCCGATTCCCTGGATAATACTACTATTCAGGATCCTGTTTTTACAAGCGCTTCCGATGGTACATTAAACCTGACCTATACCGTAACAGACAGCAAAGGATGCACGGGAAGCGATGATATTATCGTAACGGTATATGATTTTCCGACCGGAACACTTGTCAGCAGTGATGCCGATAATATTATCTGTGATGGCGATGAGGTGACATTTACCGCCGGCGGGGGAGTGACGTATGAATTTTTCGTGGATGGAGGTTCCGTGCAGGGCCCCGGATCCTCAGACACTTATATAACAACAAGCCTTACGAATGGACAAGAAGTTACGGCTGTAGTGGCAAATGCAGCCGGTTGTCAGGATACTACTGCAGGAATTACCACAACTGTAAATTCCCTGCCGGCCGTTACATTCGGGTATTCATATCAGAAGACCATTACGATTCATGGTTCCCAGGTTTCCGGTTCATCAGATCATAATGATTTTCCGGTATTGATAAGTATTTCATCAGATGATAGTTTGAGAACAACCGGAAACGGAGGTCATGTTGAAAATTCAAACGGTTATGATATCATTTTCACTAATGACAGTTATGACCGGTTAAATCATCAGGTTGAGCATTATAATGCGTCAACAGGGCAGTTGATTGTCTGGGTACAGGTTCCGTCCCTGTCAGCAACATCCGATACGGAAATCAAGATGTTATATGGGAATGAAAGCGTTTCTTCAGACCAGTCAAGCGTTGATACCTGGGATAATCATTATAAGGGGGTCTTGCATTTTAACGGGGATCTGGATGATGGTACGGCTTATACTCACAATGCCACCAATAGTGGCACGACCGATATCTCTGGATATATAGCCAACGCGAGGAATTTCAACGGGACCAATCAATATGCAGAGGTTCCGTATTCATCGGATCTGGATATTACCGGGAAACTTACGATCTCTGCGTGGATATACCTGAATTCAGTTGACATTGATCAGAAAATTATTGGCAACCAGGATGATGCCAACGGCGGATATAAATTCGGACTTTTTACGAATAATAAGCTTGAGTTTGAGATCAGGAATTCATCGAATGAGGCTTTTCTGAACAGGGATGCTCCCGGCGGAACAACATTCACCACAGGTACCTGGTACTACGTAGTGGGGGCTTATTCGGATGACGGGGATACTTTGTATACGTTTGTTAACGGCGGTATTGACAGACCCTATACGACAGATGGCGTCCTGGGCTCTTCAACAGGCACAACAAAAATCGGAAGAGAACCTTTTGAATTGCTCTATTATTTTGATGGGATCATTGATGAGTTAAGAGTCTCCGATAATCTTCGTTCTCCTGACTGGATCGCTACCGAATACAACAACCAGTATTCCCCTTCGGCTTTTTATTCTGTTTCGGGGGAGACTTCCAACGATTATCTACCGGCAGTATGTGAAGATGATGCGGCTTTTGACATTACGGGTGGATATCCCTTGGGTGGCGTATATTCGGGTACCGGTATCACCACAAGTCCCGAGTTCGATCCCTCCGTTGCCAGCGTGGGGGATCATCTCATTACGTATACATATACCGATGGGAACGGTTGTTCGGACGGCGCCAGCCAGACGCAGAAGGTTAATCCTTTGCCAGATGAACCTGTCACGTCAGATGTTGATATCTGTTTTGGAACCACGGTCCCCGATTTGACCGCCACCGGTTCTTATATCCGGTGGTATGATGACGCAGGTCTAACAAATCTTGTCCATCTTGGAGATACCTTTCCGACAGGGCATACCGCCGTTGGCGATTACACTTACTATGTTACGCAAACGACCAATGGATGTGAAAGTCCGGCAACCACGGTCACGTTGACGATTGCATCCCAGCCTGTGGCCCCGGACATAACGAAATCACCGGATATGGCCGAAGTTTGTGAAGGAGATACCCTGACGATTACAGTGAGTACACCGGGGAGTGGAGGATCAGGTAGTTGTACGGATGAATACCAGTACTCTACGGATGACGGGGGTTCTTGGAGTGGGTGGTCTGAGACGATACCGGTTTTTGCGGCGGTAACAGGAACGAACAGGGTACAAAGCCGGAGGGATTGCAGCGGAGGCGGTTGCAGCTCCAATATAGATGAGGAATCCTGGACGGTGAATCCCCTCCCGACTGCCACCGCAACGCCATCGGAAGACACGCTGTGTAATAATGAAACGACCTATATTGTCCTTACCAGTGATATTACGGGAACCACGTTTGCTCTTGACACATTATATACGGGAAATATTACCGGTGCTACCTTAACAATCGTTGACGATACATTAATTCAGCAAACTCTCACCAATCCTACTGATAATTTCGATTCTGTTGTTTACAGGATCATTCCGACCGGTCCAGGTCCCTCAGATTGTGAAGGTGTTGCGGACACCGCTGTTGTGTGGGTAGAACCTACGCCGGTGGTTACGGCGACGCCTATGAAAGACACGATCTGCGATGGAGATGTCACGTCTATTTTGCTGGAGACGGTCACCAGCGCGGTCAGCGGGGTAGAGTTTGAATACAGCTCGACGGCCTCGGACGGTTCGATCAGCGGCAACACTTCGGGCACGCTGAGCGATGGGCAGAGCATCACGGATCCGCTGGACAACGGGAATGACACGTACGGTTATGTGGCCTACGAGATCACGCCCTGGACGTTAACCGGTACGGGTTCGCGTCGTTGTACGGGTACGACGATCTACGATACGGTGTGGGTAGAACCCACGCCGGTGGTTACGGCGACGCCTATGAAAGACACGATCTGCGATGGAGATGTCA
>CAZNQG010000128.1:0-8643 GCA_964575235.1 uncultured Bacteroides sp. | reverse complement strand
CCCGGTACCCGCCCGAAAACCCAATTTCTTTCGTAAAGGCACGTATGGCACGCTGAAAGAACCGGTCGATGGTCTCAACGTGAAACCGGGAATAATTATGTAGGATGGATTCAAGAATGACCTCGGCCCGGCCGGCAGCTTCGTCGGGTGACAGGCCGTTCTCCGCTGCCACATGATCGAGCAGGGCGGATGGTCTTCCCGATGCCAGGCCATGCAACTCATCGAGAACCCTGCTCTTCATCTCGTCCGTGGCCTTGTTGGTAAAGGTAACGGCCAGTATATGCCTGTAAAGGTCCGGATCCGAAATGGCCAGGCTGATGAAATCCCTTGCCAGGGTATAGGTCTTCCCGGACCCTGCAGAAGCTCTGTATATGGTTAGACCGGACAGTTTGGGGGGATGGGTTTGGTACGTAAAGATAATCAAAATACACGCCTTGTTATCCGCAAAGGCATCCATGGGAGGGAGATTTGCATTTGCGGTGGACTTTGGCCTGAATTTTGTAAATTAATCCATTGAAAACCAACCTTCCCGAGCCACCTATGCCTAAGATCGTACTTACGGGATTCATCCTCCTGCTCATACAGGGAAACATACTGTCCCAGCATCCCTTCCGGGGAGTTGTCCTGAAGAAATTTAATGCTTTCAGTCCCGGGGACACCGTCAACATCTACGGTTTTAAGGAAAGATCCGGAAATGAGTCCTACCTGGTCAGAAGTGGGTTTGCGGATAAATACGTCCCCGCAGGAAAGATCCGCCTGCTGGAAGAGAACCTCGGGTTCTGGCAGAAGGCATGGCTGGAAAAGCAGGCTGTCCACATACGCACGACGGGCTGGCAGGAAGACCTGCGTGCGGCCCTGGAAGACGATTACTACGAATACGCCTCCCAGATGGAGATCAACGGGCTTGTATTCCGGGACGAATACCTGGAGGACTACCTGAAACAACTCGTATGTATCATCCATCCCCAGGCACTCATGAAGGGGAAGCCCTCCCGCATCAACGTCCTGATGATCAGGGCCAACGATCCCGAAACCTTCGTATTCAACAGCGGCACCATCGTCATCACCACGGGCCGGATCGCACAAACGGCCTCGGAGAAGGAACTGCTGATGCTCCTTGCCGAGCAGACGGCCCATATCGTTCTGGATCACAACCTGATGAACCTCAATTACGAAATCCACAGCCAGCGCTCGGCGGAATTCTGGTCGAACTTTGCCAGCCTTGCCTCCGCCGTGGCGATGGAGATATCCAACTTCAGGTTCGGTACCAATTTTAATGTCGGCGACCTTGTGCTGGCGGGACTGACGACCGCCGCCGTCTCGGATGCCATTGTATTGTCCGCAGGAGCCAATTTCAGCGAAGAACAGCAACAGGAGGCTGTCTATCTGAGTCGTGAATTCATTGCGGGCCTGGAAGCCTATAACTCCTTCCAGTACCTGCCGGACAAAAAATACATGATAAACATTTCCTCCGTTCTTTCGGTCACGGCCTGGCAGGAATATCACTACAACAACTACGACCGGTCCTTGGAATTCGTGCAACGCGTATTCGACCTGGGCATTGCCAACGAGGAAGATTACCTGCTTCGGGCAAAACTTACCAGGACCCTCTCCAATACCCGTGAAAGCAACCTGGAGGCCCTCGAACTGATCAATACAGCCCTTGCCATGAACGATTTCAATTTTGTGGAAGCCCTTGCCGAGAAAGGGCTGATCCTGATCCGCCTGGGCGATGTGGACCAGGCCAGGGAAGTTTTCGTGGAATACAAGTCGGCCGTATCCGAAATGCCGGAAATGCCCGCGGGAAGGGACGCAACCTGGGCTAACCGCATGATTATCAAATGCGACCAGTTGATGCTGAAGCGCTGAATTCTATCCACAACCGACGGCCGTTCACCGATACATTCCGCTTCACTCGTATTTTTCTTATCTTTTCTGATCCAAAATCAATCCTGCAATGAATCTCATTCCAAAAAAGTCCTGGCTGCGAACCTGGTGGATCGTGGCGGCATTCATGGCCCTGAAACTCATTGTGCACTTCTCGACCAGCACCATTTACGAGTTGCACCGGGATGCGTTCATGTACATCGACCTGGGAAATCACCTGGCCTGGGGGTACAACTCCGTTCCCCCTTCCATAGCCGTTTTCGCCAACCTGTCAAGGTTCCTCATGGGCGACAACACCTTTGCCATACGTTTTTTCCCGGCCATCACCGGAGTGCTTTCCCTGCTGCTCATCGGGATCATGGTCAGGGAAGCCGGGGGCGGCAACCGGGCCCAGTTCTTTGCCCTGCTTACCTTCCTGCTGGCTCCTGTATTCCTTCGCTGCAACAGCCTTTTCCAGCCCGTATCATTTGACCAGTTTTACTGGCTGCTCCTGGCATTCCTGCTGTTCCGGCTGATCCGTACCGGGAGGAAATATTACTGGTACCTTATTGGCCTGGCAGCGGGACTCGCCTTCCTGAATAAGTACGCCGTTGTGTTCTACATTGCAGGAATCCTCGTGGGAATCCTGGCCACCCCATTAAGAAAATGGCTGGGTACCCCCCACCCCTGGATTGCGGCGGGGATTGCACTGCTCATCGCTTTCCCCAACCTCCTGTGGCAATACCGGAACAACTGGCCGGTCGTTAACCACATGGAAGAACTCGCCCGGACCCAGCTGGTCAATGTGCGGATCGACATATTCCTGCTCGACCAGGTCATGATGTTCTTGCCGGTGGTGTTTGTATGGATCCTGGGACTCGTGCAGGTGGCCTTCCTCAGGGAAGGAAGGCCTTACCGTGCTTTTGCATGGATCTACCTTACCGTGATCCTGCTGCTGATCCTGCTTCGGGGGAAATCCTACTATACCGTTGGCGCCTATTCGGTGCTGTTCGTGTTCGGGGGACTGTTCATCGAAGCCCGCCTGAAAGGGAAACTTGCCTGGATCCGGTATGCCTTCATCCTTCACGCATTGATCGCCACCGCTTTAGCCGTTCCACTCAGCCTGCCCGTCCTCAAGCCGGACGCATTCATCAGGTTTTACAGGGGAACACCTATGGACCATGCCCAGCGCTGGGAAGACGGGCAATACTATGACCTGCCCCAGGACTATGCGGATATGATAGGCTGGAGGGAACTCGCCGGAATCGTGGGCAGAACCTATGATTCCCTGAGCCCGGAGGAAAGGTCCCGCTGCGTTATCTTTGCCAATAATTACGGTGAGGCAGGGTCGGTCAACTTTTACGGTACTTCTTACGGCCTTCCACCGGTGATCAGCTACAACGACAGTTACCTTTTCTGGGCACCGGACAGCGTAAAGGCCGATTGCCTGATAAGGATCGGCGATGACGAGAATATCGGGAAACTTTACGAACACGTGGAGATCGTTGGAAGGATCAATACCCCGTACTCCCGCCAATTCGGAACACCGGTATACTTCTGCACCGGTCAGAAAACCGACGTTAATAAATTCTACCAACAGAATCTGAAGGAAAGACGTCAAAAATATCGCAACCCGGATCGGAATTAATTCGTAATTTTAACCTGCCAAATTTATGAAGCCACGCTGATGAACCCGCAGAAATCCGTCGAGGTCCTGGAAGGACAGATAAAAAAACTGGAAACAAAGGATTTTGACCTGAACGCCTGGAAGAATTTCACCATTTTGCTCCTGGAGAGGATATTCGGCCGCCAGAGCAAGAAGATCGAAGCCATCCAGAAGATCAAGTACGACCAGGGAAGCTGGGTCTTAAGAGACCAAACCGGCTATACCAATTCCATGGAAGCCTGTAAAAAACTGGGCAGGGAAGTTCTGGAAGAGGCCATCGTGGAGCTTCAGACCTTCGGCATGCCGGAAGAAAGTCCCGATACCATCCCTTTCGAGATCATCCTAAATGCCCTGAAAGACGAACTGACCGGATCGCAATTCCGGGAGATAAAGAAAGCCGTCAGCGAGAAAGGGGCCATAGAGGACCGGAAAAAGATCCTGATCACAAAGCTCCAGGGGTACGGATCGGACGCTGCCTGGGCCGTTGTTGCCAGCATCCTGTCGGATGACCTTATCGCTGAAAAGCTGAAGGAATAGAACCAATCCCGGAATCCGCATATGAAATCCTTTTCCTCCTTTATGCGGCCGACGGCATGCCTGCTGCTGATGCCCCTTGGCATATTCTTTCTCAATGCACAGGAAGATCCCCCTGAAATGGATCAGCTGAAGATCTTTCATTTTCACCACGGGTATTACGATAACGCGGTGGACACGGCAGGGAATGTGCTTTTCGATGAAGACTGGAGCGTCTTGTTCCGCCTGGAAGAATGCGGCTGTTTCCTGGGAATCCGGATGCTGGAGGAATCAACAAAGGAACAGACCGCATTTTACGACGGGGTTCCGGCCGAGTATGCACTGCTCAGCCCGGATGGCCGTAAGGATATAAGCTCCTGTAGTGAGATCGGCTCGGTCCGCGGCAAGCACATTACCGTGCGAACCCCGGGCGGCTGGGGGGTTATGGACTGCAAAGGGAACTGGATCCTCGAACCCGGACTGGAGGAAGCACCCATTCTGTATGACGGGCACATCCTGATCCCGGAACACCGGACCGACAGCGTGTCCGGTCCCCGGCCGGTGGAAAGACTTTATGTGGGACTGGCGGATTATTCCGGTAAAGTACTGCTCCCCGCACGGTATTCGGATATCCTGGCGCTGGACTGGTGGTCTGCAACGCATTTCATCCTGACTCGCGGTGATCGGAGCAGCCTGGTGAATGGGAATGCCGAAACGGTGATCCCCATGGGCCGCTATTACATATACCCATCCCTGGCTGAAGAAAGCGTCTGGGTGTTATCCGATTCCGCTCAAAAGGTTTACCGGCCCGACCCGGATGAATGGACCACCGGGGATCCACAGGAATTCACCCGGGGCTGGTACGGCTGCACGGAAGGATTCTCCATCGAGGTCATCGACAACGTCTACCGATCGGCAGCCTGGAAGAGCCCGGATGGTTCCATCCTCATCCCCGCTTCTCCCGATGATGTGCGGATGAGCTTTAAACACCCCTACCTCCGGATCCGGAAGGATGGCAGGTACGGGGTTGTTACGAGATCGGGAAAGACCGTTGTTCCCTGCATCTATGATAATATTTACCGGGCCCCCATGCCGGATAACCCGGAAAGTTCCTGGGTGCGGTGCGTTTTCGAAGGAACCCTGTCCGTTGAGTTAAACGGCGGATGGGGACTGGTCGACACCGCCGGCAATTACCTTACCCATCTTATCTACGACGAGCTGCAGGGCACCTCGGAAGGCATCGTCGCGGCCAAGACCGGTGGAAAGACAGGTTTTATCGATGTGCACGGGAACCGGATCATCCCCTTTGTTTTTGACTGGACGAATGAGCCCTGGGAAAACGGGATCGGAACCGCTTACCTCGGCGGATCAACCGTACTGGTCAACCGCAGCGGCAGGATACTGGTCTCGGAACTGGGCCCGGAAGGTCCTGCCTCCGTGGAAATGCTCAGCAACCGGGAATCGCCGACTCCCCTCGAAATCAGGCTCGGCGAAATACTCGATGAGGCCGGGGACTCGAAGGAGGAAGTCAAATGGGTCAACCTGATGGACGGGGGACTCACCTCCCTGCCTAAAGAGGTGCTGGAATTCGGCAACCTGGAAATCCTCGACCTTCCGAACAACTTTATATCAGGGATCCCGTACCGGATGGGAGGCTTTAAGAACCTGGAATTCGTCGACCTCTCCGGCAATATATTCAGGGATTTTCCTGTTGAACTGCTGGACATCAAAGCCCTTTCCGTCCTGCTCCTCGAAGGGAATGTAATGGAAAGCATTCCGGCCGCGGTCTTTACACACCCGGGCATGAGCGAAATCCACCTTGCCGGGAACCGGATCGGAAGCCTCCCGGACCCGCCTGCCCGCAACAAAACCCTGGAGAGCCTGGGATTGGAGGGCAACCTCATAAAGTCCATCCCCCCTTCCATTACAAACCTTGCAGGCCTGAAATACCTGTACCTGTCGGACAACCGGATCGGGGAACTACCCCCGGAGATCGGCCGTATGAGAAGCCTGGTGTCCCTGTTGCTGGGCGGGAACCAGCTGGAGGCCCTGCCGGAAGACCTTTCGGGAATGAAATCCCTTCATACCATCGATCTTAGCAACAACCGGCTGAAAAGCATACCGGAAAGCCTGCTCCGGCTTCCCAGCCTCAGCCGCGTCATCCTGAAGGGGAACCCGGTCCCCGCCGGGGAGATCAGCCGGATCATGGAACTCAGACCGGACCTTACCGTGGAATGACCATCACCGAACCCCTTAGGATGCCGTGCCGGCTGCCACGATATCCGAATTACGCTTCATTTCACTATTTTTGATGCCGGATCCCCTGAAGGGATTCATCCCTTGTCATGAAAAGAGTGGTAGTCGGACTTTCCGGCGGCGTCGATTCCAGCGTTGCTGCATACCTCCTCAGGGAACAGGGCTTTGAGGTGATCGGGGTGTTTATGATCAACTGGCACGACAAGACCGGCACCCTCGAAGGAGACTGCCCATGGAAAGACGACCTGGTCTTCGCACAGCTCGTGGCAAAAAAACTGCACATTGAATTCCACAGTGCGGACCTGAGCAGGGAATATAAAAAGCGGGTGATCGACTATATGTTCAGCGAATACGAGAAAGGGCGGACCCCGAACCCGGATGTGCTCTGCAACCGTGAAATCAAATTCGACGAATTCCTCAAAGTGGTTGAAAAATACCGGGCTGATTACATTGCGACCGGACATTATTGCAGAAAAGAAACCCTGGAAAAGGAAGGCGGGACCGTATACCGGCTGCTTGGGGGACTCGATCCGAACAAGGAACAGAGCTACTTCCTGTGCCAGCTCAACCAGGACCAGCTCTCCCGGATCCTTTTCCCGGTCGGCGGTCTAACGAAAGACGAGGTGCGCAGGATCGCGGCGGAACAAAAACTGCCGACCGCCGGTAAAAAAGACTCACAGGGCATCTGTTTCATCGGAAAGGTAGACCTCCCGACCTTCCTGCAGCAGCAGCTTAAGCCCAGAAAGGGGGATGTGATCGAAATCCCCAGGCGATTTATCCCCTACCTTGAATTCAATGCGGAAAGCGGGGACCCGGAATACCTCTCTCGCCCCTGGCGATACGAGCCCGGTGACGGCATCCTCATCGGAACCCATAACGGGGCCCATTATTATACCATCGGCCAGAGAAAGGGACTGAACGTAGGCGGCAAGAAGGAACCCCTGTTCATCATCGGGATCGATACGGAAAAGAACATCATCTATACCGGCGAGGGAAAAACACATCCCGGGCTGTTCCGGAAGGGACTCTCTGTTAAGGCTGAAAATGTTCACTGGGTGAGGGAGGATCTGAAAATGCCTTCAGGGGACAGCAGGAATTACAGAATCCGGATCCGCTACCGGCAGGCTCTGCAGAAGGGCACCCTTTACCTGGATAAGAAATACCTATATATTGTCTTTGAAAGGCCCCAGCGGGGCGTTACACCGGGACAGTTTGCAGCATGGTACCAGGGCGATGAACTGATCGGTTCGGGGGTGATTGAATAGCCCCGGATACGCTCATTCGCTGTTGTGGAGGCCGCATTCCTTATGTTCGGCGTTTTCCCACCACCAGCGGCCGGCCCTTGAATCCTCACCCGGCTGGATGGCACGGGTGCACGGTTTGCAGCCGATGCTCGGAAATCCCCTGTCGTGCAGTACATTATAGGGGACGTCGTTCTCGCGGATGTATTGCCAGACCTGCTTTTCCGTCCAGTTGATCAGGGGACTGAGCTTCATAAGCCCGTGCTTTTCATCCCATTCGACCAGTTTGTTGAAAAAACGGGTGACCGTCTGGTCCTTCCTCAACCCGCATATCCACATTTCCATCCCGGCCAGCGCCCGCTTCAGGGACTGGTTCTTCCTCACGTCACAGCATAATTTACGGTTCTCGATGCTTTTGTAGAACAGGTTGATCCCCTTGCTGGCAACCATTTCCTGGACCTGTCCCGCATCCGGGAAATAGACCTCGATGTTCAGGCCGTATTCTTCGTTGGTATGCTGGATGAGATCGTACGTCTCCTGGAATAACCTGCCCGTGTCAAGGGTGAATATCCGGGTGTCCCTGTCAATGTCCGAGATCATTTTCGTCAGCACCTGGTCCTCCGCTCCCATACTCGTGGCAAAGATGATCTTTCCCTTGTATTCCCGGAGGAAATATTCCAGGATCTCTTCCGGGGATTTTCCGTTCCATTTTTCGTTCAGTTGATCGATCAGGTGTTCCTTCATATCCTACTCCTCCTCCCCCGTCTGAGGTTTCAGCGTTCTTCTCAGGATCAGGAATCCTCCGGCTCCTGCGATGAGCGAACCGATCAGGATGCCGATCTTGGCATGGTTCAGCATGCCGGGATCCTTATAGGCCAGGCTGCTGATAAACATGGACATGGTAAAACCAATTCCGCCGAGCATCCCGAGACCCAGCATATGGACCCAGCGGGTGCCTTCCGGCAGCTCCGTCATCTTCAATTTGACCCCCAGCCAGGAGAGCAGGAGTATGCCGATAACCTTCCCCGCCACCAGGGCCACGGCGATGTTGACGGATATCGGACCGATCACCGGTTCACCCGGCGCTGCGCTGAGCAGGAC
>CAZNQG010000127.1:0-8753 GCA_964575235.1 uncultured Bacteroides sp. | reverse complement strand
GCGCCACTGCATCAAGGATGATCCGGCCTGCTTTTTCGGGAACCAGGGCACCATGTAGGAGGTCCGTTTTATGTAATCCCCGGACCCGGTGCGGCGGCGAAGCATCCGTTTATCGATCATGGGGATGCTGACCAGGTAGAACATCAGGATCACGAACACAGGCCCGGGCAGGGTATACCAGTAAACCCGGTTTAACCCGGTAGAGAAAAGGAATAGCCCGACCCAGAAAAGAACCTCCCCGAAATAATTGGGATGCCGGCTGTACTTCCATAAACCGCAATTCTGGAAATCGCAGCGGGTCTTGTCCCTCCTGTAATTCCACAGCTGCCAGTCGGCTACGGTTTCGAACAGTATGCCGAGTAAGGTGACCCCGGCCGCGATCCATTCCATGGCTCCCATGCTCCCCTCGTTGAAAACCAGGGCCGGGTAAACCGCAAGGCAGCCGAAAAAGACGATCAGGGTCGGAAAGAGATGGATCCCGAACAGGCTTACCAGCCAGTACTGCTCCTGGTATTTATAGCGGAAGGTCATGTAGCGCCAATCCTCGTCCCTTATCCCCTTCCAGCGCAGGATCCAGTTCAGTGTAAGCCGCATGGACCAGAATATGGTCATGGAGAGGATGAGGATCTGCATGAGGGTCAGGGCTTCCAGGGTTTGCTCGTGGAAAACCCAAAAAAGAAGGATCAGCGGAGGAATGAGGCTCCAGTAGGGATCGTACAGGCTGGAATTGTTGAACAGAACGGAAAAAAGGTATACGGTAAGGGTGGCCACGATGTCCAGGATGAAAACGATCAGCACGGGGTGCAAAATGGAAACGGCATCGTATACCAGCCAGGAGATGAATCCCGCCGTACCGTACGCCAGCAGGCAGACGACCAGTCCCGCTTCCTTCTTCAGGCTTCTTTTCCCGGACGGGGTTTCCATTCGGCATGCATTTAACCCGGTAAAATACCAAACTTTTTCAATCCCGGAAATACAAGTTATAAACCTTAGAATGGAATAAATATTTGCAGGGCAGCCTCTCGAATTTTGCAGGCGGGGTCCTGAATTTATCTCGCAGGCCTTACCCCGTCCAGGTCGATGCTGAGCAGGATCTGCTGGGAATAATCGATCTGGCCTCCGGCAAAATGCAGGATGAAATTGAGCTTGCCCCGGACGGCTCCCGAACGGAAAGGCGCCCAGAAAATATCCAGCCTCCCGTACTGTTTCAGGCGGTAGAACGGATCGCCGTAAAGGAAGGTGTGCCCTTCGCCCTTGTAAAAGAGTCCCTCGAGCCCGAGCCCCTTCCACATGACCATTCCCCGGACGGTAAATCCTGCCGGGGTCTGCCAGGCATCTCCGAACTGCCGTTCCCTGTCCAGCGAAACCAGCGCACCCACGCTGAACAGCAGGGTATCCAGGGGAACGAGCCTGCTGAGGTCGGTTCCCAGGTTCAGGTCAAATCCCCCGTTATCCCTTACGGGTTGGAAAGGCTGGCTCGCCGTGCCGGCGAAATGCCCCATCATGAAATGGTGGTTGTAGAAAAACAGCCCGAAGCTTGCTTCGCCGGACTGTGCAAAAATGAACCGTTCGGGCAGGCTGTCGGTCTGCCTGCTGGTCCAGTCTATGAACACGTTCTGGTAGCCCCAGGATTTCCTGAATCCCAGGTAGACGCCCTGGATGTTCGGGCGGTAATAATCCAGGGTGTCCGAGAGCAGGGCAATCGGATAATGCAGCAGGTCGTGGCGCGGGAAAGCACCGATGAAGAACTGGAAGGGTTCCCGGTCAAGCTCGTAGTACATGGTGATGTCCGGCCGGCGGACCCATGGATCCGAACCGAACTCGAAAAGGAAATTGAGTCCCCCGCGCAACCTGTGCACCCCATTCAGGCTTCCCCCGATCTCCCCGCGCAGGCGCGCTCCGAAAATGGTCTGGGGAATCCCGATGCTGAAGTATTCCCGGTTATCCAGGAAGCCGTCGAATCCCGCATTCCACTCGAAATCCTGGGCCCCGGCAATGCCCGATAACAGGGCAACGGTTAGGACTATGTAAAAAGATTTTCTCATTTTTGTGTTTCCCGGCGTATAGCAAAATTAATCGGATATTTGGATTTACAACCATGAAAGAGCATTTCCGTAAGAACAGGGCCGTCCTGGCCTTTACCCTTGCCTGGTTCATTCTCAACCTCCTGCAGGCTGCCTTTACGGAGATCATGGAGGACGAAGCCTATTACTGGCTCTACTCCCGCTTTATGGACTGGGGTTATTTCGACCATCCTCCTATGGTGGCCCTTTTAATCCGGCTCGGGAGCGGGCTTTTCCAGGGAACCCTTGGCGTACGCCTTTTCCACTCCCTGCTCGGTGCGGGCACCATCTACATCCTATGGCACATGATCCCGGAGCGTTCGAGGGACGCCCGGATCTTCATCTGGAGCATCCTGGCCGTCACCCTGATGCATTTGCATGTTGCCGGGTTCCTTGCCCTGCCCGATATCCCGCTGGTATTCTTCGCCTCCCTTTTCTTCCTGCTGCTCCGGGATTACCTGAATGAGGACAAGGCAGGCCTGGCCATTCTTTTAGGGATCGTGGCGGCCGGGATGATGTACAGCAAATACCATGCACTGCTGATCTTCTTCTTTACACTGCTACCGGCGTGGAAGCTATTGCTGCGCAGGAGCTTCTGGCTCTTCGTCGCCGTGGCGCTGGTTTTATACCTGCCTCACATCCTGTGGCAGTTCAAGCATGATTTTGTCAGTTTCCAGTATCACCTGGTCGACCGCGCCGATCCCTTCCAGCCCAGGCAGATCCTGGAATACCTGGGCAACCAGATCCTGGTTACGGGTCCCCTGGCCGGGTTTATCCTGCTTTACCTGTCTTTTATCCGAAGGGCCAACGGAATCTACGAGCGTGTTCTGAAATACAACCTGGTCGGTTTCTTCGGTTTCTTCCTGCTGTCGAGCCTCCGGGGACACGTGGAACCGCACTGGACGGCGGCCGCCTTTCCGCCTATGATCGTTTTGGCCCTGGTTAATCTGGGCGCCCATCCGCGGTTGCGGAAACCCCTGCGGGTCCTCTGCATGATCAGCATACCCATGCTTTTACTGCTTCGGGCATACCTGGTGTGGGATTTCCTTCCCATTCCCATGCATTTCTCCAAGATGTTCCACGGAAAGGATGCCTGGGCTAAAGACATCGAGGCCGTTGCAGGGGACCGGCCCGTGGTGTTCATGAACAAATTCCAGAATCCTTCCGTGTACTGGTTCTACACCGGGAAAAAGGCTTTCACCCGCAACAACATCCTGTACCGAAGGAACCAGTTCGATGTCTGGCCGTTCGAATCCGAGCTGGAGGGAGACAGCGTGCTGCTTACCCGCTGGGGAACCCGGCGTGACAGCATGCAAGTCCTGACCACGGTTTACGGGGATATCCCCTATTATATCCTCCGGTATTGTTCATTCAACCGCCTCAGCATCCGGATTCTTGAGAAGGAAATCGAGGCAGGTGCCGGCAAGCCCTTCACGGTCCGGGTCCGGATCAGCAACCCGACCCCCGGGGTGGTGGACCTGGACTGCGACTGCGACCTGCCGCCGTTGCTGATGTATACTTACCGGAGCAGGGAGCGTAAATACAGCTACTTCCAGGTGGATCCCCAGCCCGAGCTGGGCAGCCTCTATCCCGGGGATGAGGTATTGCTGGACCTTACGATCCCGGCGCCCGAAGAACCGGGGGAGTACAGGCTGTCGGTTTCCTTCGGTTCGGCCATCCTGCTCCCGGGCATCAACGGTCCCCCTTCAGAATTAACGGTCACTCCTGCCGGGGATTATGGTCTTGCCCGGAGGTGATCACCTGCCCGGGGCCCCAGCATTTATTCCCGGTCTCCGGGCGAAGGCCCGGTACCCGAAGTGATCCTCCAGGTCCACAGCGAATTCAGGAAAAAATTAATGAAGGTGCCCAGGATGATCCCGATCAGATTGGAAATCAGGTCGTTAATCCCGAGGACATTGGCAAGCAGCAGGAGGGTCAGGTAATTGACCAGTCCCGCCACAGCAGTGACCAGGTGATATCGCAGGATCCTGCTGCCAAACCCTACCTTGGTATCCCGTTTCCGGAAGGTCCAGGCATTGTTCAGCAGGAAATTGGTCAGGATGGAAATCTCGATGGCCATCGGGGAGGCTATCTCGATCCTGATCCCGGCATACCGGGTGAACACGAAAAAACAGCCCATGTTGACCAATACCCCGGATCCGCCGACCACGGCAAACTTTATGAATTCCTTCATTTTTTCGGGCTGTATTCCCGTGAACCGGAGCAGCCGGGTGAAGAGCTGGTAAAGTTTATTTGAGCGATAGTCCATGCGCCGTTCAGAAGTTCAGTCCACAATCGCCGATGGGCTGCCCCGGGGGCGGCTCCAGGGGCGTTTCATGCTCATAGGCTTCCGGGTGCTCCCTGAAATGGGCGATCTGCCGGAGGGCCATTGCATAGTGCGCCTGGAGCTGTGCATCCTCGGTGTACCCAGCCTGGTCTTTGATCCATTGTTCCAGTTCGTCGATTTTCAGGCCGGCTATGGCGCGGGCCTGCGGTGCTGCGGACCGGTCCGACGCCAGCTGCATGAGGTGGTGCAGCACGAGCTGGTCGGTTATGCGCTGGATCTCCCCGAGATAGGGCTCATCGTAGATGGTCTGCCAGGAATTGAAGATCAGCTTGTCGATCAGCACCTGCAGTTCGGGCTGCGAAGGATTTACGGCATGGTTGCTGACCATCCGGGAGACCCTCTGCGGATGCAGCAACAGGGAGACGGTCCGTTCCGCGGAGGCTTCGGCAGCCGAAAGCGGGTCGAAGGTGAGTCCCGTGCGAGATGTAAAATTCTCCCTGTCGCGCCGGTACCCGAGCGGTTTCGGGGGAATGACGGCCAATATCTCCTTCGGCACGGCCAGGAACTCCGGGGAGAGGGTTTCCATGATCAGGTCCAGGCAGGCGGCCTGCACCCCGGGAGGGACCATTTCGAGCTGAAGCTCTTCACCGCGCAGGGCATAGTTGTATTCCACCCCCCCGATAGATTTTACGGCCGCTTCGAGTTGGTAGCGGTGGAGCATGTATGCCGGCACCAGCACATCTTCCATCTCTGAGTAGGGTACGCCCATTCGGATGCTTTTTTCCGAGAAGCGTTTGAGGACGTGCCTCCGCAGTTCGATCATCCGTTCCAGCTCCGCGCAGGCGTCTGCGCCGTTATCCCACAGGTGGGTTGCCGGGTGTGCGCTGCCCTGCGGCCTGGCATCCTGGTCGGAAAGGAAGCGGAGTCCCCCGCTCCCGGCCCCTTCCAGGATATCCTTAAGCGCCTTCTCCTCGTCCGTCCCTTCCGGGAAGTCCTGGTAGCCGTAAGCCACGAAAACCTTATCCCACTCCCCTATCCCAACATCGTATGCATCGGAAAGGTCGATCTCCCCGTCCTTCAGGCGTATCAGGGGATGCGGGTAATCCATGACCGATGTGCGTCCGTCGGCCGAGGCTATGTAATTGTGATGGAAGCCCAGGGTGTGTCCGAGCTCGTGCGCGGAAAGCTGCCTCAGCCTGGCAAGTGCCATTTCCTGCATATCGCCGGGAACGGTCCCGTCCTCTTCGTAGGGCGAAAGGATGGCTTCGGCGATCATGTAATCCTGCCTGGCACGCTGGGACCCCAGGCTGACATGCCCCTTGAGGATCTCCCCGGTCCGGGGGTCCGTCACCGAACTGCCGTAGGACCAGCCCCGGGTGGAGCGGTGCACCCACTGTATGACGTTGTAGCGAATGTCCAGGGGATCGGCATCTTCGGGAAGCAGCTTCACCTGGAAAGCATCCCGGTACCCGATGGCCTCGAAGGCTTCGTTCCACCAGGAAGCCCCCTCCATCAATGCGCTGCGCACGGGCTCGGGCGTGCCCGGGTCCAGGTAGTATACGATGGGTTCGACCGGCTCGCTGACCTCTGCCGAGGGATCCTTCTTCCTGAGCCGGTGCCGGTAGATGTACTGCCTGGTGACCGGCTCCCCCAGGGGGGCGGCAAAATCCATGTACCGGAGGCTCATGTAGCCGCATAACGGGGTGAATGCCCTCGGGGTGTACTCACCCAAAGGGGGGAGTTTCACAAAGGAAATATGCTGGCCCAGGGTCATGTATGCAGGGGTGGGCACCACCTGGTACACATAAGATCCCTTGGGCTGGCCGGAAAAGGTCAGGATGACATCGAAATCCGTATTCTCCGGGAAATTCCGGGTACGGTCCATGTTCAGGGCCGAACGCCCCTCGTCTACCCGGTAGGTTCCCTGTCCCCCGTGCTCCATGGCCAGGGCAACCCGATTCTGGTCGCTCAGGAGTATGGGGGTCAGGTCTATAAGCGCCCTGCCTTCTTCCTCGGCTTCCACCGGGAACCCCCAGATGACCGAGCGTGCAAAGGATTCTTCCACGGCCAGCCGTTCGGGTTTATCCGGCGATTCCGCACGGAAACGGTAATTGGGTTCGACCAGCAGGATCTTGTTCCCGCTGCGTTGGAAGGCCACCACCTTCTGTTCGCCTATCCTTCCCCGGTCGAGTCCCACATCGTTCGATCCCATCCCCTGTGAAAGATATGACACCATCAGGAATTCCTTCCCGGTTTCCCGGACCTCCAGGTATATTTTTCCCGAAGCCGCATCCCAGTAAAACCTGTAAAAACCCGGGTACTCCTTAAACTCCCTGGTTTTTTCGCTAACGGAGCCAAACGCGTTGTTCTTCTGTGATGCGGAAGGCTGGAAAATAAGGAGCAGGCTGGATAGGAACAGGACGGATCGTGTCATGGTGCGGGTGTTTTGAACAGGTATCAAAATTAGATATTTTTACGACATGAGCGATCAGGAAAGGAGACGAAGGAAGCAATTCGAGAAGATATCCCGCAAGGTAGGCAGGACGATCCTCGAGTACGGGCTGGTCGTGGAAGGGGACCGCATCCTGGTCGGGCTTTCAGGCGGAAAGGATTCCATGATACTGCTTGAGGCCCTGGCGGACCGGAAGAAGCACCTTCCCTTTGAATTCGAGATCATGGCCGTGCATGTGAGCGCCACCAGCATCGGGTATGTAATGGATACGGATTACCTGCAGCGGTTCTGTGACGAACTCGGGGTTCCGCTCCGGCTCGAGGAGATCGAGGTGGACCTGGGGTTGGACCCGAAAAAGGCGCCCTGTTTTATCTGTTCCTGGGCCCGGCGAAAGCGAATCTTCGAGGTAAGCCGGGAACTGGACTGCAACAAGGTGGCACTGGGACACCACAGGGACGATGCGATCCAGACCGTCCTCATGAACATGATCTACCACGGTTCTATCAGTTCCCTCCCCCGGGAGCTGTCCATGTTCGGGGGCAGGATCCGCCTGATCCGCCCCCTGCTGTACATCCCCGAAAAGGAACTGAGCTATTATGCGGGCCTGCGCACCTTCCGCAAACAGGAGAAATCATGCCCCTATGACGGATCCACAAGGCGGGAGGAGATCAAGGAACTGATACGGCAGATGGACCGGTTGAACCGGGATGCACGCAGGAATATATTCAAGGCCATGGACAACATCTACCCCGATTACCTGCCAAAGAAATAATTTATTATCTTGGGAATGTACTCCGTATACCATGAGAAGCATAAAGAACATTTTCATCCCGGGACTGATCCTGATCTTGACCTTAAGCGCATTTTCCATGAACGATGATTTTCTCCCTTCGGAGCTGGGTCCCTGGACCCTCGCCTCGGATACCATCTACACCCCCGAAAACCTGTATGATTACATCGACGGGGGGGCGGAGCTGTACCTTTCGTACGGATTCCGGAAAGTCCTGAGCAAAAGATACACCGCTGACAACCAGCCCGATATACTCGTCGACATCTTTGACATGAACAGCGCGAAAGACGCATTCGGAGTCTTCATGTATTCGGCCGAGGAAACCAGCGACCTGGTCGGCCAGGGAACCCAGTCCAACAAGGGCTCCATGCTCTTCTGGATGGACCGTTATTTTGTTTCCATACTCGCCTACCCTGAAACCCCGGAATCGAAAGAGGTTGTGATGCAGATCGCCCGTACGATCGAGAAGAAGATCGGCCGGCAGGGGGAACTGCCCGGGGTACTGAATTATCTTCCTGCCGGGGGACTGGACAGGGAGAGCATCCGATATTTCCATCATTATGCCTGGCTCAATTCGCTTTATTACATTGCCACGGAGAATATCCTTCTGATCGGTGACGACACCGAGGCCGTACTGGCCCGGTACCCGCGAGAGGAGGACAATCCCGTTTTGCTCGTTGTGGAATACCCTTCCGGGGAAAAAGCAGCCGAGGCATACGAAAGCTTCCGTGAAAACTACCTGCCGGAGCTGGAAGGGAAACGTTGTGTGAAGATGGAGGACGGGACCTACACGGGAATGGAACGAATGGGCCGGGTGCTGGTCATCGTATTTAACGCGGCATCCGGGGAAGGCGCCGGCCGGCTCATCGACGGGGTACAGAAGATCGTGAATTCAGACCAATCATAAAACCATGATCATGAAATCAAAATTCTACACAAGGAGGGAATTCCTGAAAGGCACTACCTCGGCCGCGGTTGCCGGGGCACTTTACATGGGAGCGGCTTCTCCCCTGCTGGCAGGCAGCGATAAAAAGGCCAGGGTCGTTCTGATCCGCAACCGGGATGTGCTGGATGCGAACAACAAGGTCAACGCGGAAATCATCGACCGGATGCTGAACGAGGCCGTCACGGTGGCACTCGGCATAGAGGATACGGCGGAAG
>CAZNQG010000126.1:0-8994 GCA_964575235.1 uncultured Bacteroides sp. | reverse complement strand
GGCAGGCTGTCTTTCTTGAAACGATACCCGGAGTATGAGCTTTCGACGACCGACCCCGACGAGTTCAGGTTCATCTTTGAACAGTACCGCACGCGACCCATACTCGACCTGGGCGCCTTTGCCGGGGTAAACCGGACCCATGGCATGATCAGCCAGCCTTTTTCACCTTTTAACCTGAATGAGGTAGAACCGAGATATACTTCAGACGGGTTTGCCTTCCACGCAGGGGCCCTGATTAACTTCTACGCCACCAGCAGGATTCAGATCAGCCTGGAACCCATGTACGCCCAGGCGAATTTCCAGCTCGAATACGAGAGCTCGCCGCTTGGGACTGACCTGCTGCTGGATCATTTTGAGCGCCAGAGCTACCTGTATATCCCGCTTTCCGGAACCTATGAATTTGTGGTGAAAAAATTCAGGCCTTACCTGAGGCTCGGGGGCCAGCTCGGCATCCTGTTCGACAACAAGACCTCTACCACGCAGGGTATTTTTAAGGGACCGGACGAAAACAACCTGGATTACCGTAACCAGATGAACTACTGGGCTTTCGGAGGAGCTGGAGTAAAGTACAAGTTGAATAAGGGGTATTTTTACCTGGACCTTCGGTACAACGTCGGGCTGAACAAATACCTTCCCGCTGCGGACGAGCGATTCAGCCAGGAGAACCACAACTGGGTATACATGTACCAGGATTCCGATTTCCGGCTGAACAGCTTCCTGGTCGGTATCGGCTATGCCCGTTCGTTCTACAATCCCAAACGAATTCAGTAAGCCATGAGAGCGATCCGATACATACCAATCCTTGTTGCAATCCTGCTGACTGCATGCAACAAGTACGACATCCAGCCGGAACAGGTCGGAGGCTTCATCAAATTTTATTTCACCCCCGACAATCTCACCCAGGAGGCTTACGATGTCAAGGAGACCGCCGACGGGGGATACGTTGCCATTGGTACCACAAGCGACGATGAAGGCATACGGGACCTCTACCTGGTGAAAACCGACAAGTACGGCAACGAGGAATCCTGGTCCCCGGTCACCATCGGCGGCCCTTACGACGATGTGGGTACCAGCATACAGGTAGTCTCGGACGGCTACGTAATCCTGGGCTACTCGAAACAGACGGATACCTCCGAATACGACATGTACCTGGTAAAAACCGACCTTCAGGGCAATGTTGTATGGGAAACCTGGACAAATGATGCAAACGATGACAGGGGAAGCAGTCTGTTGGTTAGTTCAGCCGGGGACTTTGTGGCTGCAGGTATAAGAAAAGATGATGACGGATATTATGATCTGATTGTTCGGCGGTTTGATGCCGGTGGAGTACCAGTGGGTACACTGAAGCCTAGAAACCCATATCCAAACGCCTCCTTCCTTAATACCTATTTAATTGAGATCGAATCATATTTCCTAGTGTGCAGCACGGTACAATTTCCACAGAAGAAGCAAATCGAGATCACACAATTCTTAAAGGAGTCTCTTAATGTTCCATATTCACAACCTTATACAGGATCGGGTGATCTCAGCGGGCTTTGTATACAGGAAATGAATGACGACAACCTGCTGGTTTGCGGGACCGTAACGAACCCCGTGAGTGGACTGACCAGCATCTACCTGAACAAGGTTACTCCGGCTTTCGGTACCGTTTCCGGCTGGGAGAATCCCCAGATCATTTCCGCCAAACCCGGTGAACCGGTCAGTCTGGCAGGCAATGCAATCCGGATCCTGGATGATAACAATTATGCCATAATCGGTACCAGGACGTTGACCGGGAATGACGATATGATCCTGGTTCTCACCGACGGGGCCGGGAACGAGTTATCAAGAAGGATTTTCGGGGACGAGGGTTTTCAGCAGGGGGTATCGCTTGAAATTACCTCTGTTGACGGCGGACTCATCCTGGTCGGGAACAACGGATCGGAAGACCAGTCCATGATTTCCCTGGTGAAGACGGATGCGGCCGGAAAGCTATGATGGAAAGCCCGGATCTTGAAGCAACCTTAGGCGGCAAAATCCGGTCCAAAATATAATGTACCAGTTCCACATCAATCCCAAAAGATAACGATAAACACAGAGCCATGAAGACCCGCTTGCGAATCCTGTTCCCCCTGGCCTTTATCGGAGGCCTTATGGCCGTGAATGCCCAGGATGCAGATATCGATAGAACTAGCAGGACCGAAATACAGCTCCTCGACGGGGAGGACATTACCGTAACCCTCACCGACGCAAAATACACACGGTCAGGGCCCTTTTCCCCTCAGGCCTTTGTTCTGCAGGATGCACCCGCCGGACTTAGCATTACAAGCGTTGATGTTAATGCCGCAGATTCTACCGTGGCCACGGTTCATCTGGTCACCACCGACTTCGATGTGGATTATCCCTATTTCCATATCACCATCCACGATTCCGTCCTGAATGTGGGCAGTCCCATAGAAACGGATACCTGTTCGCTTACAGCCAATGTGGAGCAAGCCGTGCTTTCCTCCTACCTGCCTGCTGCCATGGACGAACACAACATAAAGGACGACGGCACGTCGTTATTGCATATTCACCTTGTAAACGAGGCGTTTTCAAATTACGCCACCCTTTCTACGTCGGATTTTACGCTGGTGAATTTCCCGGCCGGAATGACCCTTACCGGCATGAAAACTACCGGCGGTACGAAAACGGATGTGGACAATGCCTATATTTATTGTTCCTATACACCGGGAGATTTCGATGCGAATATTGACAATGCCGCCATCATCATCAACGATGCAGGTCTCCTGGATTATTCCACGGATACCCTGGGTACGGACACCCTGTTTATCGGAGCTTTTGTCGAATCCGTAAGCGTCAACAGCTCCAGCAACCTCGATGAACAGCACCTGAACGATGCCTGGATAAAACTGCACCTTGCCAACGATGAAACCACCGTTAAAAACGGTTCGATCAGTACCTCTGAATTTTACCTCTTTGATTTTCCGGCGGGAACCAGCATCGAAAGCGCCGAAAGCGACATTAATGGCATCTACGTTACGGTATACCTCGACTTTGATTTTACGGATTTTGATTCCGACGACGGCGACGGAAGGTTGGCCATCAAGCCATCGGCTCTGACATGGAACAAAACGGATTCCCTGTCGACTACAGTTGGAGACATTTCCATTACCGCATACAATGAGGACATATCCGCCAGCCTGACACCCGACGTAGCCTTGGAGGAATACAACCTGGACGGCCGGGTTGATACCGTCAAGATCACCGACGACTGGATCGACGACCCGGGAGCCTTCAGCCAGTCCGATATAAACCTGAATACAAGCCTTTCCAACCTGTCGATCGACCACATCGTGGTGAACGATTCTTCCGAGATCGAGGTATACCTGTCGCATCCCGTATATGAAGATTTTGATTCCGACGAGAACATCTCTTTCTCCCTCATACACGACAAGCTCCATTATTCGGGGAACCTGACTACGTATGACCAGTCCATCACCGCCAAGGTTGAAAATCCTTCGGCATTCATTTCCCCGGACGATTCGCTGAAGGAATACACCCTGGATGACCGGTACATTACGGTGGAGCTTACCGATGACTGGCTGAGCGATGCGGGAAGCTTCGATACATCCTTCCTGAGCCTGGTGGGGCCTCCTCCTGCGGGACTGGATATTGATAGCCTGAGCGTTACGGACTCCACCGAGTTCACGGTGAACTTCAAGTTTACGTATACCGATTTTGACACGGATCATGAGATTTCACTGTCCATTGACCACACGGCGCTCTACCAGCAGGACGGCACGGACCTGGTGAGCAACGACACGACCGTATATGCCAAGGTGGAGAACCCCGTTGCAACTCTTACTCCCGATCAGCCGCTCGAGGAATATACCCTGCCGGGCCGGTCCATCGTGGTCAAACTGTTCGAGGAGTGGATCGCGGACACCTCCACCTTTGACACCCTGGATCTTTCTTTCGGGGAAGCGCCGGCAGGATTGCATTTTGACACCATAACCATAAAGGACTCCAGCGAGTTCACCATATACCTCGACCATGAGTACGTTGATTTCGACGCAAACCTGGATTTTACGCTATTCATAAACCATAATGAGCTTGTACAGACCCCTGGGCCCGCAGACCTGGAAAGCGAGGTCGATACGATCATCGCCAAGGTGGAGGATCCCAAGGCTGTCATGACCGCAGCTCCATTCCCCCTGCAGGAATATTACCTTAACGGAAAATCCCTGATCGTATGGCTGGATGAGGAATGGATCAAGAAAACCGAGACTC
Organism: uncultured Bacteroides sp.; assembly: GCA_964575235.1. Taxonomy (GTDB): domain Bacteria; phylum Bacteroidota; class Bacteroidia; order Bacteroidales; family SM23-62; genus SM23-62. The sequence continues at coordinate 4,722 of CAZNQG010000126.1, read as the reverse complement.
TGACGGTGCCGGACCTTACCCTGGTGAATGCTCCCATGGGACTGGCAGTCGAATCGGTCAGCATCACGGACTCGGCCAATTTCACGGTCCAGCTGAAGGACACATACCACGATTTCGATACAGATTCCCTGCTCCAGCTTTCCATAAACAAGGATAAACTGCTGCAGTCAACCTCCGCCGACCTGGTGAGCGATACCACACTTGTGGAAGCCTACGTGGAAAACCCGACCGCCGAGATCACCCCCGATCAGCCGCTCTGGGAATACAACCTTGACGGTCGAACCATCCTGCTCGAGATGGACGAGGAATGGATCATAGATACCAGCGATTTCGACGAGAACGATGTGGCACTGGTGGATGCACCTGACGGACTGTCCATCGTTTCGGCAGTCCCCCTGGATTCGGCCAGCGTCACCATCACGATGAGCAATGTGATAACGGACTTTGATTCGGATTTCCTGTTGAAAATACAGGTGGACTCATCGAAATTGGTTCAGTCGATCACCATGACCCACCTGCTCTCGGACACTACCCTGGTTGATGCCTACGTCGAATATCCCGTGGCCATTATGACCCCCAGTTCATGGCTCAGGGAATTCTTCCTGGATACCATGAGCCTCGATATCAAATTCGACGAGGAGGTCTTTGCAGGCACACCGAATGCATCACAGTTCGGACTTTTCCACGCACCCGAGGGATTGAGCATACAGGGACTAACCGACATTGCGGATTCATCCGTAACGGTATTGCTTGCCTTTAACGGGACCGATTTTGACGTTCCATATACCGATGTGAAGGTATCGATCAGCCACACGGCGCTGATCCAGACCGAATCCGATTCTCTCCGCACAGCATCCTTCGAGATCCGGCCCAACATCGAGCCGGTCGTGGGCAGCGTTTCCATTCCTAACGACACCATGATGATAGGGGATGTCGTGGAGGCCAGCATAACCCTATCGGAATATACGGTTGATTCAGTCTACACCCTGGCATCCGGGAACATCGGTGGTTATGCCCTGGATTCCCTGAAATGGGTGTCCGACAGCCAATACAAAGCATGGTTCACAGTCGCCGAAGGGGGAGCGGATTACCTTGCCCCAAGCCCCATTCCGGTCAACAGCCTGGGACTCGACGACCTCCCGGTAACGGGAGTGGTTCACAACAGCAATATCGTACAGGGCAGCGATCTTCTGGATGCCAACAGGCCCGTGGTCGGATCCATCACCGTTATAGCGCAGGGAGACAAGCAGATCGGGGATGATGTAATCCTCCTGATTTCCGCATTCGAGGAAGGGCTGGTTTCCGAGGACAGCACCCAGGTGAATCTGGAGCCTATGACCGCTTCCCATGTTATATTCGAGGATATCGATGGCGGTTCCTATACCATTACTTACACGGTTCAGGGGGGAAACCAGAACGTATCCCCGGGAGCCCTGACATCTGAGGTATACCTGAGGGATTATGCGGGTAACATCAACGAAACCTATCCGGCCATCAAATCGAACATCCTGTCCATTGACGCAAGCGTGCCGGTAATCAGCAGCGTTACCAACATCACCCCCAACGACACGGTCATCATCGGGGGAGAGGTCACCCTGGCTGTGCAGGCGGACGAGGCAGGGTACGACCTGGCTGATGATTCGGAAGTGAACGGGGTCAAGGCCCAGGGACTGCTGTTTTCCCCAACGGGTAATACCTATTATGTCCGGTATCCCGTCAAGGAGAATGACCCAGAGGTTGCCGTGGGCGAACTAAAAGCTAAGATCATCCTCCATGATGCAGCCGGTAACCTTAGCCATACGGATTCCACAATCATGGATAACGATGTGGCCATACTCACCAAACGGCCTACCGCACTGCTCACCGGGAACGACGAAATCTGCCTGAACGATACGGCAACCCTCTATATTACCCTGGACGGAGCGCTGCCCTGGAGAGTGAAATACCACGATGCCGTTGGCAGTTACTATATCGAGGATATCCTTACAACCAACTACACACTCCTGATCAATCCGACCCAGACCATGAGCTATGCCATTGATTCCGTCTGGGACGGGACGGGGAACAGCAATACTGGGGTCGGAAGTTCCCTGGTCATCGTGAACCCCCTCCCAGTGGTTAGCATTCTTAATCTCGAACCGGTATATGCCGTTACGGACACAAACGGAGTCACCCTTCAGGGCGATCCTATTGGAGGGAAATTCTACGGCCCCGGCGTAGTCACCCAGAAAAGCTTCTTTAGTCCCCCTGCAGCCGGACTTACTGGGGGCATTCCTATCTGGATCTATTACGAATACACCGATCCGAAATCCTGTTTTAATGTGGATTCCCAGGCCGTTGAAGTTGTTCAGGCCGACGTGGAATTTTATTGGCCGAATCCGCCATACAATACAGGTTGCTACCTGGATGATGAATACATACTCGAAGCAACAAACATCGACGGTACCACCGGGTCATTCACCATTGAAGATGCAAGCTACCCTGCGGGATTCATGGTGGACAACGGGGACAATTCGGTGACCTTCGATCCCTCGAAACTTGAAGGGATCGTTGAAAAGGAATACGATGTGGTAAATTTCACGATCCGGTACGATTACCTGGACAAGGATGGTGTGCCACTGTTTGAAAAAACCAACCTAGCGATTGAACAGTTTGTTTCCACCGAAATCAAAAAAACCGAGGTTGACACCATTTTTTGCAGCAATGAAGGAGTAGTGATCATATCAGGCAATAAAAAGAACGGTATATTCAGCGGTCCAGGAATACTGGATTTGGAAGATTATTATGGAGAATTCAATCCAAGCCTGGCAGACACAGGGGTGAACTGGATATACCTGATGTATGAAAGCCCCAACAAATGCATCCAGAAGGACTCGATCATGTTCTATGTATATGAAACGCCGGACCCGGAATTCATCTTCCTCGATTCATGCGTATTATCGGATGGTGGACCAATAAATTTCCTCAATACCAGCGATACCTCCCGGCTTGACGGCACCCTTGAATGGGCGTGGGAATTCGGTGATATTGGGGTGAATAACCGAGCATCAACGAAAGACGGTTATCATAAATATCCGGGTCCCGGGCGGCGCACGGTCAGTCTGACGGCCGAGTTATCACCTACTTCGGTCGTAGATACAAATTTTAGATGTACCAGTAATGAAATCATAACTAAGGACCTGGGGAACACACCCGATGTAAACATTTCCTGGAACACGGAGTGTTTTACCACGGCCCCGGTCCTGTTTTTCGGGATTGCCTCTACGACGGACCAGGATTCGGTTTACAAGTGGCGCTTAACCGATCTATCCGGTACAGAAATAGCCGTGCAGGAAGGCGAGGGACTGGATACACTGGATTATACTTTCAGTTCGATTGATAATTACAGAGTTGAATTTACGGCCATTACCGAAAACGGATGCTTCGCATCGGTTGCCGATACCATTTACCTGCGTCCATACATAAAGACCATTACGGATGAAACTCCATACCTGGAGGATTTTGAAGGGGATGCTGCCGGCTGGTACGCCTTCGCGCTCCCAGGTTCCCGGCTGAAGAGCTGGAAGCTCAGCCCGGTCAGCGCGGGGAAATTCCCCTACGACCTTCCGGATGAGGGGAGCAAAGTATGGTACACCGAGCTGGCAAGGCGAGACACGATCGAACAGTCCTGGGTCAGCAGTCCCTGTTTCGATCTCAGCAATATGCGAAGGCCGATGATCAGCCTCGACCGGAAGGTGTCCTCCGACCGGGACCGGGATGGAGCGGCATTACAATACACGGTAGACGACGGTATAACCTGGCATAACGTTGGTGCCATCAACGACGGAAGTATCAACTGGTACAATACCTTCCGGATCCAGGACGGTCCGGGGCAGCAGGGAGAAGGCTGGACGGGAGTAGGCTTGGAATTTGATCCCTCTGAAGACTGGAAACAATCCAGGCACGACCTGGATGAGCTGATCGGGAAATCACGGGTCCAGTTCAGGGTCGCCTACGGTTCCTCCGGAACCAGCGTTTATGAGAACGAGGGATTCGCATTCGACAACGTATGGATCGGCGAGCGATCCAGGGTCGTTCTGATCGAACACTTCACAAACTCGGGGATGACGGAGAGCGTGGATGCGGACCGGAAGGTAAATACTCTGATTAAGAACAACCCGCGGGATGTGATCGATGTGCAGTACCATGCCGAGGTGGAGGGATACACCGATAAAATGAACCAGGACAACCCGGCCCCGGCAAGCGCACGGAGCCTTTTCTATGGCACGAGGCAGGTTCCGTATATGGTAATGGACGGGGGACTGGCGGGAGTTATGGCCTACGATTTCAGCACAACACCGCTGGATACCCTGGACCTGTATGCCCGTGCCCTGGTCGATCCTTCTTTCGACATCGGACTTACCGTGGATGAACAGGACGGGAAACTCGACATTACAGTCGACCTGACGGCCCTGGATACCCTTGAAAACCGGGAGTATATCGTTTATACCGCCGTCATCGAGAAACTGATCGACGACCCGTCTTACGCAGGGGCCGGATCCGATCCATTCCAGAACGTGGTCCGGGCTATGATTCCGAACGCCGCCGGCTCGAGTCTGATCCGATCCTGGAATCCCGGGGATACCGAAAACGTACCCCTGAGCTGGACCATCAGCGACAAGATCCTGAACGAGGAAATGCTCAACGTTGTCGTATTTGTACAGGGGGCCGAGAACAGCACCA
>CAZNQG010000125.1:0-9007 GCA_964575235.1 uncultured Bacteroides sp. | reverse complement strand
GACTCACACGGGCCGTTGAAAAGGACATCGAGGTTGCCGCAGATGCGCTGAGTTATGCGGCTCGCCCCCGTATCCATACAGGGATCGGTACTTCCTATTACCACATAAATTATAAGCTGAATTCCAACCAGGAAGAGATCCTTGAACGTGCCGTTGCCGCCGTCAAGTATGCAAAAAAATTTGTGGAAGACGTTGAATTCTACGCCGAGGATGCGGGGCGGACCGATAACAAATACCTCGCAAAGGTGATTCAGGCGGTTATCAAGGCGGGTGCAACGATTGTGAACATCCCGGATACCACCGGCTATACCCTGCCGGAGGAATTCGGTGCGAAGATCCGCTACCTGAAAGAGCACGTAGACAATATCGGCAATGCCATCATATCCACGCATTGCCACAACGACCTCGGCATGGCAACGGCCAATACCATCAACGGAGTCATCAACGGCGCCCGCCAGGTGGAGGTGACCGTTAACGGGATCGGGGAGAGGGCCGGCAACACTTCCCTGGAGGAAGTGGTCATGATCCTGAAAAGCCGGAAGCACCTCAAGCTCTATACGGATATCAATCCCAGACGAATATACAAGACCTCACGCCTGGTATCCACCCTGATGCGGATGCCGGTACAGCCGAACAAAGCCATCGTGGGAAGGAATGCATTTGCACATTCCTCCGGAATCCACCAGGACGGAGTACTGAAGAAACGTCAGAATTACGAGATCATTGACCCAAGGTCCGTCGGGATTAACGAATCATCCATCGTACTTACCGCCCGGAGCGGCAGGGCCGCCCTGAAACATCGCGTCGAACGCCTTGGTTATCATCTTAGTAAGGAGAAGCTGGATCACCTGTACCAGGAATTTCTGGACGTTGCCGATAAGAAGAAAGAAGTCAACGACGAAGACCTGAAGGTCCTTGTAGGGAAGGAAAAGCGGGGACCACGGAGCATTGAGCTCAAGGGACTGCAGGTAACCTGCGGCAGCAGTTCCATTCCAACGGCAACCGTAGCGCTGCGGATGCAGGGGGAATGCTTCAAGGAAACGGCCATGGGCAACGGACCCATCGATGCTTCCTTTACGGCGGTGAAAAAAATCGTGAACAAGAAGGTGAGGCTGGAGGAATTCCTGATCCAGGCAATTACCAGGGGAAGCGACGACCTCGGGAAGGTTCACGTGCAGGTGGAACACAAGGGCAGCATCTACTACGGCTTTTCCGCCAATACCGATATTGTCACGGCTTCCGTGGAAGCCTACATCGATGCCCTGGCACAGATCGTCCAGCAGGTGAAGAGTTAAACAAACCATAATCCTTCATTTTCCGGTCTGATTATCTAACCTCATTCAACATAGAAGCTATGGCAAAGACACTGTTTGACAAGATCTGGGAAAAACACGTCGTTGACCGCATACCAGACGGGCCGGATGTTCTGTACATCGACCGCCACCTCATACATGAGGTTACAAGTCCCCAGGCATTTGCCGGCCTCGAACGCAGGGGTATCCCGGTCCGAAGGCCGGACCGGGTGTTTGCCACTCCCGACCACAACGTTCCCACCATGAACCAGCACCTGAGTATTGCGGACAGGCTTTCCCGGCTCCAGGTGGAGAAACTAACGGAGAACTGCCTCAAGCACGGCATCCGGCTCTTTGACCTGATGAACGAAAACCACGGAATCGTCCACATCATCGGTCCCGAACTCGGGATCACCCAACCGGGACAGACCATCGTTTGCGGCGACAGCCATACCGCAACCCATGGGGCTTTCGGGACCATCGCCTTCGGCATCGGGACCAGTGAGGTGGAAATGGTACTGGCCAGCCAGTGCCTGCTTCAGTACAAGCCCAAAAAAATGCGGATTACCATCGAAGGGAACCTGAATCCGGGCGTGGTATCGAAGGATGTCATCCTGTACATCATATCAAGGCTGAGTGCAGGCGGTGCGACCGGTTATTTCGTGGAATATGCAGGCTCGACCTTCCGCAACATGTCGATGGAAGCACGTATGACGGTTTGCAACATGAGCATAGAAATGGGGGCACGGGGGGGACTCATTGCCCCGGATGAGAAAACCTTCGACTATGTCAGGGGCAGGAAATATGCTCCTACAGGGGAAGAATTGGAACAAAAGGTGAAGGAGTGGGGTGAGCTTTATACGGATGGGGATGCAAGGTTCGATAAGGAATATGAATTCAGGGCTGAGGATATCCCTCCGATGGTTACCTACGGTACGAATCCCGGAATGGGCATTGCTGTGGACAAGCCCGTACCAGACAATCCGGGCGAGGAGCGCTCCCTCGAATACATGGGGCTGCGGCAGGGGGATTACCTTCTGGGCATGCCGGTCAATTACGTGTTCATCGGAAGCTGCACCAATGCCAGGATAGAGGACTTCAGGGCCGTTGCGGGACTGGTCCGCGGCCACAAAAAAGCCCCCAACATCCGGGCCTACCTCATCCCGGGATCAAAACAGGTGGAAAAACAAATCGAGGAAGAGGGCCTGCGGGATGTCCTTTCAGAAGCCGGTTTTGAAATCCGGCAGCCGGGGTGCTCCGCCTGCCTGGGCATGAACGAGGACAAGGTGCCCAAGGGGGAGTACTGTGTTTCAACCTCGAACCGGAATTTCGAGGGTAGACAGGGACCCGAATCACGCACCATACTTGCCAGTCCCCTTACGGCAGCCGCAACAGCCATTACAGGAAAAATAACCGACGTTAGAACATTCGTTTAAACCATGGAAAAATTCAGCACCATACGGTCCAGGGCCGTGCCTCTTAACGTCGAAAACGTCGACACCGACCAGATCATTCCCGCAAGGTTCCTCAAGGCTACCGGCCGGGAAGGTTTCGGTGAGAACCTGTTCAGGGACTGGAGGTTCGATGAAAAAGACCGGCCCAGAGAGGGATTTGTGATGAACCGCCGGGAATACAGCGGCAGCATCCTGATCGCAGGGAAGAATTTCGGCTCGGGTTCAAGCCGTGAACACGCGGCCTGGGCACTGCTCGACTATGGATTCCGGGTTGTGATATCAAGCTTTTTTGCGGATATCTTCAAGAATAACGCCCTCAACAACGGTCTGATGCCGGTACAGGTAACGGATGGCTTTCTGGCCATGCTGATGGAAAGGGTGCAGAGGGAACCATCCGAGACCATCGAAGTTGACCTTGAAAATCAAACGATCCGCCTGCTCGGCACGGGGGAGTCGGAGTCCTTCGATATCAATCCCTACAAGAAGCAGTGCCTTCGGAAAGGGTACGACGATATCGATTACCTGCTGAGTATCCTTGACAAGGTTGAAGACTTTGAGAAAAGCACGGCTGGCTGATCCCGGCCGGATTTTGATTCATATCATTCATAATAAATAAACAGGGAGATGAAACTGGAGATCATGGATACCACCCTGAGAGACGGGGAACAAACCTCCGGGGTATCCTTCAATGCACTGGAAAAACTGAACATCGCCCGAATCCTGATCGAAGAGGTAGGGGTCGACCGGCTTGAAGTGGCCTCGGCGCGCGTTTCGGAAGGGGAATACGAAGCCGTTGAAAAGATTATGGAATGGGCTGCCAAGCACGGGTTTGCGGACCGGATTGAGATCCTCGGGTTCATCGACAAGCACGCTTCGCTGGACTGGATACACCAGGCCGGGGGAAAGGTGGTGAACCTGCTGGCCAAAGGCTCCCTGCGGCATGCCACCGCCCAGCTCCGGAAATCACCCGAAGAACACCTGGCCGACATCGTGGAATCCATCGAGTATGCGACCTCCAGGGGGATCGTTTCGAATCTTTACCTGGAGGACTGGTCGAACGGCATGCGGAATTCCCCGGAATACGTGTACTTTCTGGTGGATACCCTCAAGGACCACAACATTCGCAGGCTCATGCTGCCGGATACCCTCGGCATCCTGAACCACGAGGAAACCTATGCTTTCTGCAGCAGGATGCTAGAACGCTACCCGGGACTGCATATGGATTTTCATGCGCATAACGACTACGACCTGGCAACCGCCAATGTTTATTCAGCCGTCAGGGCCGGGGTGCACGGCATCCATACAACGGTCAACGGACTCGGGGAAAGGGCGGGCAACGTACCGCTTTCGAGCGTCATCGGGATCCTGAACGACCATCTGAAGGTTGAGACCAACATCGACGAAACCCGGCTTACCAGGATCAGCCGGATCGTGGAATCCTTCTCCGGCCTACGCGTGCCCGAAAACAAGCCACTGATCGGTGAAAACGTCTATACACAGACCTGCGGTGTGCATGCGGACGGGGACAGCAAGGACAATCTGTACTTCAACGACCTCATGCCCGAACGCTTTGGCAGGACGCGCAAATATGCCCTGGGCAAGACCTCCGGGAAGGCCAATATCAAGAAGAACCTGGAGGAACTCGGACTGGGCCTCGACCTGGAATCTATGAAAAAGGTCACCGAGCGGATCATCGAACTGGGGGATAAAAAAGAAAACGTGACTACGGAAGACCTTCCCTATATCATTTCCGACGTGCTGGAGGAATCCGACCTTCCGCAGCCCGTAAAAATACACAGCTATGCCCTGACCCTTTCAAACGGTCTCCGGCCGATGGCGAACATAAAGGTGGAGATCAACGGGAAGATTTACGAGGAAAACAGCATCGGGGACGGTCAGTACGATGCCTTCATGAAGGCACTCTGGAAGATCTATACCAGGCAGTTGAAAAGGGAAAGGCCGATTCTTGCGGATTACGTGGTGACCATTCCGCCGGGTGGCAAGACGGATGCACTGGTCGAAGCGGTGATCAAATGGATCTACTGCGACCGGGAATTCAAAACCAAAGCAGTGGAGGCCGACCAGACGGAAGCGGCCATCAAAGCCACCGAAAAAATGCTGAACATCATCGAGCGTAATCATTTCACTTGATAAACACCGTTTCATGCCATGACATTCAAGATCGTAGTTTTACCCGGAGACGGGATCGGGCCGGAGGTCACGGAGCAGGCTTTGAAACTTATACCCCTGATCGGGAAGAAAGAACAGGTCGAATTCAAGGTGGACGAAGGACTGATCGGGGCCAATGCCATTGAACAGACGGGCAATCCCCTGCCCGACGATACCCTTGAAAAATGCCGCGCCTCGGACGCCGTCCTGCTCGGGGCGGTCGGTCATCCCAGGTTCGACATGGACCCGGGAGCGAAGGTCAGGCCCGAGCAGGGACTCCTGAAGATCCGCAAAAGCTTGGGACTGTTCGCCAACATCCGGCCCGTCAGGACCTTCCCCATCCTCGATCCGATCTCACCCTTGAAGGATCACCTGCTCAGGGGCGTGGATTTCGTGGTATTCAGGGAACTGACCGGGGGTATCTATTTCGGGGAAAAGGGCAGGAGCAAAGACGGAACCAGGGCATGGGACCGTTGCGATTATTCGGTCATGGAGATCGAGCGTATCGCCCGAATGGCCTTCGAAGCTGCCGGCAGGCGCAGCAAAAGACTCACCCTGGTCGACAAGGCCAATGTGATCGAAACCTCCAGGCTATGGAGGGAAACCGTGCAGAAAATGGCCCCGGAATACCCCGATGTAAGCCTGGATTTCATGTTCGTTGACAATGCAGCCATGCAGATCATACTGCAGCCTTCCTGTTTCGATGTGATCCTCACCGAGAACATGTTCGGGGACATTATTACCGATGAGGCCTCGGTCATTACCGGATCCATAGGCATGCTCCCCTCGGCCTCGATGGGAGAGGGGACAGCCCTGTTTGAGCCCATACACGGCTCAGCACCCCAGATCGCGGGAAAAGACATTGCCAATCCGTTTGCGTCCATCCTTTCCCTGGCCATGATGATGGATCATTTCGGGCTTGAAAGATCCGCCGGGAACATACGGGCGGCGGTATCCCAGGCCCTGGAGCAAGGAATGGTGACCGGCGACATCAGGGGAAAGGAAGCCCGGAAAACCTCCGAGGTCGGGGACTGGATATACCACCAAATGGCCGGAATGTAAATTCTTTGTGCCTTTCTGCAATCTCGCCTTCAATTTCTCGTCTAATTGCGTAGGGCATGTCGGACGGCCTGCACTTTTTTTTCATTCTTCTACCGGCAATTATCGCATGTTCGTCTATTTCAATTTCAGGGATTGGCCCTTTCGTGCAAAATTTGCAAAGGAATACAACTTTTTGAACTGGAATTTGTCTATGAATGTAAAACCCGGAATGAACCAATGAAACCGCTGCCGTATATTTTTTCCCTGTTCCTGCCCATCCTGTTCATCTCCCTTTCCTTTGCCGCCGCAGAAAAAACGGACGTAGAAGGGGATGCTCTTTTTACCGGGGGCACGGAAATCCATACGGCTGATGCGGAAGGAGAGTCCGGCCTGCGGTACTCCGTAAGCGGGCACGTGAAGGACGGTTCAACCGGCGAAGAACTGATCGGCGCCGCCGTTGTCATCGAGGAACTGGGCAAGGGCACCGTAACCAACGTTTACGGTTTCTATTCCCTCAGCCTCCCGCCGGGATTTTATGAACTGAAATTCTCCTACATCGGGTACGAATACGAGACCAGGGCCCTCAACCTGAACGAGAACCAGGTCATCAACATCGAACTGAGCGAGGACATCCAGGAACTGGAGGAGGTAACCATCGTTGCCGAAGGGGCCCGTTCCCATATTAAAAAGGCAGAAATGAGCGTCAATAAACTCCAGATCAAAACCATCAAGCGCATCCCGACGCTCATGGGAGAGGTTGATGTGATCAAGGCAATACAACTTCTTCCGGGGGTTCAGGCTTCCAGCGAAGGGGCCTCAGGCTTCTCCGTGCGGGGCGGGAATCCGGATCAGAACCTGATCCTGCTGGATGAAGCCACCGTTTACAATACATCCCACCTCATGGGCTTTTTCTCGGTGTTCAACAACGATGCCGTCAAGGATATAAAGCTTTACAAGGGGGACATACCCGCAGAATACGGGGGAAGACTATCATCCCTGCTGGACGTGCGCATGAAAGAAGGCAACCTGAAGAAATTCTCCGGTTCGGGCGGGATCGGGTCGATTTCGAGCCGGTTGACCCTGGAGGGACCCCTGGTGCGGGATAAAACCTCCTTCCTGCTGTCCGGCAGAAGGACCTATGCGGATCTGTTCATGCCTTTCGCCAAGGACGAGGACGTGCGGAAGAGCAGCCTTTACTTCTACGATCTGAATGCCAAGCTGAACCATATCTTTAACGATAAGAACCGGCTTTTCATATCAGGGTACCTTGGCAGGGACGTTTTCTCCAATATTTTCGCCGGGATGGCATTCGGGAACCAGACCTATTCCATCCGCTGGAACCACCTGTTCTCCCCGAGGCTGTTCAGCAACTTTACCCTTATCCACAGCCGTTACGCTTATGAACTGGGTACCCCCGAAGGCGAGGCCAGTTCCTTTATCTGGGAATCCAGCATGAAGGACTATGCCGCCAAGGCTGACCTGAACCTTTTTCTGACCCCGGAGCACACGATAAAGTTCGGTGTCATCAGTACCTTCCATGACTTTGAACCGGCATCGGCAAGGGGACTGGGCGATCAGAGCCTGTTCACCGAATTCGTCCTGCCTTCCAACTATGCCCTGGAGAACGGCCTGTACCTGTCCGCCGAATCCACGCTGGGCGAACGCTGGAACCTTCGGTACGGGATTCGCTACAGCAGCTTCCATAACATCGGTCCATCTACGGTCTACAACTACGATCCGGATTTCCAGCCGGTGGATTCCACGGTGTACGGCTCCGGTAATTTCTTCCATCGTTACGGAGGATTCGAACCCCGGCTTGCCTTTTCCTTTATGCTCGGCGAGGTGTCCTCTCTCAAGGCGAGCTACTCGAGGACCCGCCAGTACATACACCTGGCACAGAATTCTACCGCCGGGACCCCCCTGGATGTCTGGTTCCCGTCGAGTCCCAACGTGAATCCCCAGGTCTCCGACCAGGTAGCCCTCGGCTATTTCCGGAACTTGTGGGGAGACCGGCTGGAAGCCTCCCTTGAAGCCTACTACAAGAAGATAAACAACGCCATTGACTTCAAGGACCATGCAAACCTTCTCATCAATCCTTACATGGAAGGCGAACTGAGAATCGGGGAGGGGACCTCCTACGGTCTCGAGCTGCTTCTTCGTAAAAATACAGGCCGGCTCAGCGGGTGGGTCAGCTATACCTGGTCAAGGACACGCCGGATCGTGCCCGGGATCAATAACGGGGAGGCCTATGCCGCCCCCTATGACAAACCGCATGACCTGGCCATCGTATTGAACTATGAGATCGGAAAGCGCATCTGGGCATCCGCCAACTGGATTTACAGTACCGGGCTGCCCGTTACGTTTCCCACAGGCAGGTTCGAATACATGGGTAGCATAGCCCCGGTATATTCCAACCGGAATGCATACCGGATGCCCGATTATCACCGGCTGGACCTTTCGGTTTCCTTTGCCGCAAAGCCGAAACCGGACCGTAAATGGGGCTGGGACCTGAACCTGTCGGTATACAATGTTTATGCCCGCAAAAATGCCTGGGCCATCAATTTCGTCCAGGATGAAACGGATCCCAGCGTAACCTATGCCGAGATGACTTATCTGTTCCCCATCATCCCGGCCCTCACATTCAATTTCAACTTTTAAGATGAGCACCGGAATGAATAATATAAAAACCCTCCCGATCGCCCTGGCCGTCCTGGGCGTCTCACTATGGAGCTGCACCGAGCGGATCGAAATCGAGGTAGACTCGAGCTTTACACGCCTGGTGGTGGAAGGATACGTGACCACGGATACGACCGCACACCGGGTCCGTCTCAGTACCACCAGCGATTATTTCTATAACCAGCCGGCACAGGCCATACGGGGCGCCAGCGTTACGATCGACGACGGGGAAAGCATACATACCCTGACGGAATCCGACACCATGCCGGGGGTTTATTATACATCGGCGGACTTCTACGGGGTACCCGGCCGTACCTATACCCTGAACATCCGGGATGTGGATGTGGACGGGAACGGTGAGCCTGAAGTATATTC
>CAZNQG010000124.1:0-9297 GCA_964575235.1 uncultured Bacteroides sp. | reverse complement strand
GTATTCCCTGAGGGGAGGCATTCTGGACGTTTTTTCCTATGCGGCAAGGCATCCGTTCCGTCTGGATTTTTTCGGGGAACAGGTCGATTCCATACGTTCCTTTGATATCGAAAGCCAGCGTTCCATCGAAACAAAAGAACAGGTCAGCCTGATACCGGACCTGGCAGGGATGCAGGCCGGGCAGGGAAAGCCATCCATGGAGCCCTTTACCCGCTTTTTTGGCAGGGATGTCATCTACTGGGCACAGGATCTTTCTTTTGTACGCTACCGCATGGACGATGTATTTGAACGCACCCGGGGAAACGGTGAGGAGGAGGATTTCATAACGGATGAAAACAAGGCGGAATACCTGATCGACGGGGAATTCCTCAAGGCCGTGCTGAAGCCTTTCCGGGTCATCGAATTCGGGCAACAGGTTTTATTTCCACCGGATGGCAGCATTTCCTTCCATACTTCCCCTCAGCCTTCGTTCAGCAAAAACTTCGAGTTGCTGGCCGAGGATCTGAAGATGCGTTCGGAAGATGGCTACAGCTGTTTTATCCTTTCCGACAACCCCAGGCAGATTGAACGCCTGGATGCGATCTTTGAAGACACCCATGCGGATGTTTCCTACCGGACCGTACTGGGCTCCGTGCACGGGGGATTCATCGACCATGAGCTCAAATGCTGCCTGTATACCGATCACCAGATCTTCGAACGGTATCACCGGTACCGGCTGCAGGAACATTTTACACGCAGGGAGGAGATTTCGATCCGGGAACTAACGGGATTGAATCCCGGGGATTACGTAGTCCATATCGACCATGGGATCGGGCGGTTCGGGGGACTCGAAAAGATCCGCCTGGGTGACCGGGAGCAGGAAGCCGTCAAGCTGGTGTTCAGGGATCAGGACACCCTTTATGTGAACATCCATTCCCTGCACAAAATATCCAAATACAAAGGAAAAGACAACGATCCCCCACGGATTTACAAGCTGGGCACGGGAGCCTGGCAAAAACTGAAGAACCATACCAAGAAAAAGGTAAAGGACATCGCCCGCGAACTGATCGAACTTTACGCCCGGAGAAAGGCTCTTAAAGGATTTTCATTTTCCCCCGACAGCTACCTGCAGACGGAATTGGAGGCATCCTTCATGTACGAGGATACCGAGGACCAGCTTAAGGCCACACGGGAAATGAAGGAAGGTATGGAGGCGGGGTTCCCGATGGACCGCCTTGTATGCGGGGACGTCGGTTTCGGGAAAACCGAGGTGGCCATCCGGGGCGCTTTCAAGGCCGTGGCCGACAGCAAGCAGGTGGCCGTGCTGGTACCAACCACCATTCTGGCACTGCAGCATCACAAGACCTTTTCCGAACGGCTGAAGGATTTCCCATGCACGATTGATTATATCAGCCGTCTGAAGAACCCGGCAGCCCAGCGCAAAGCAGTGGCAGGCATCGCCAGCGGCGAAACGGACATTATCATCGGTACCCACCGGCTGGTGGGCAGGGATGTACGGTTCAGGGACCTTGGACTCCTGATCATCGATGAGGAGCAGAAATTCGGTGTGGCCATTAAGGAAAAACTCAAACAATGGAAGCTCAACGTCGATACCCTGACCCTAACGGCCACACCGATCCCGAGAACCCTCCAGCTGTCCCTGATGGGGGCACGCGACCTGTCCATCATCCGGACACCTCCTCCAAACCGCTACCCCATCGTAACGGAACTTCACAGCTTCAACGAAGACATCATACGGGAAGCCATTTATTACGAGGTGAGCCGCAACGGGCAGGTCTTTTTCATACACAACCGGATACAGAACATCCTGGAGATCGAGGCCCTTGTCAAACGGGTTTGCCCGGATGTCCGGGTCGCCGTCGCACACGGCCGGATGGAAGGTCCCCGGCTCGAAAAAATCATGCTCGCTTTCATCGAGGGGGAATACGATGTTCTGGTCTCAACCGCCATCATCGAATCCGGGCTTGATATCCCCAATGCCAATACGATCATCATCAATCAGGCCCAACACTTCGGTCTCAGTGACCTGCACCAGCTCAGGGGCAGGGTGGGCCGTTCGAACCGCAAAGCCTTCTGCTACCTGCTGGCCCCCCCTCTGAGCCTGCTTACACCAGAGGCCAGACGAAGGCTGAAAGCCATCGAAGAGTTTTCCGAGATCGGCAGCGGATTGAACATTGCGCTGCAGGACCTTGATATCCGTGGTGCAGGCAATCTGCTTGGGGCGGAACAGAGCGGTTTTATAGCTGAGATCGGGTTCGAAACCTATCACCGAATCCTCGACGAGGCCCTCCTGGAATTGAAGGAAGGCGAATACCCGGAGCTGTTCCGTGACAAGGCGGAAAAGCATCCTTCAGCATCCCCGGCCTTCGTAAGGGATTGCCAGATTGACACCGATCTCCCCCTGCTCTTCCCGGACGAATACATCTCCAGCAATTCAGAACGTCTCAGGATGTACCGGGCGCTGGACGATGTCGCTTCAGAAGAACGGCTGCTGGAATTCGAAGCCGAACTGGAAGACCGTTTTGGTCTCATTCCACCCGAAACCCGCGAACTGATCCATGTGGTTCGCCTGAGATGGATGGCTATCCGGCTGGGCTTCGAGAAAATCATACTGAAAAAAGGGAAGATGATCATCCATTTTCCAGGAGATCCGGATTCCTCCTATTTCGGATCCTCGACGTTCAGGTCCCTGCTGGAATACATTCAGCGCCTGGGCCGAAAATTCAGGCTGAAGGAGTCGAACGGCAAACTGAGGTTATCGGCAGATGTCGTCACATCGGTTTCCATGGCCACGGATCTGCTGAAGAAGATGCTGGAGAATTCCGGTGAATGATTTATGCCAAAATGTATTAATTTGCACCTGCATTCATGAACCTGGTTGTTGACATCGGCAATTCCTTCTGCAAAGCAGCCGTATTTGCAGAGGGGGAAATAACCGTCTCAAGCCACTGGGGCATAAAGGATCCCTCACCCATCCACGACTGGCTGAAAACATATCCGGATATAAATTCTGCCGTGATCTCATCGGTCCGCAAAGACGATGCGGGCATCGGAACCCTGCTTGAGAAGGCGGGCATCCCTGTCCTGGTGCTGGATGAACACACCCCGCTGCCCCTTGCAAACCGCTACCGCAGCAGCTCCACTCTGGGAAAGGACAGGCTTGCGGCGGCAGCAGGTGCAAACGCCATGTTTCCCGGGCAAAACCTGCTGGTCATAGATGCGGGGACAGCCGTGACCATCGATTTCGTTTCGGCAGCAAACGAATTTCTGGGCGGGAACATTTCACCCGGCCTTTCCATGCGTTTCCGTTCCCTTCATGAATTTACGGACAACCTGCCGCTGGTGGGCCCTTCCGTTGCCGGGGAACTCATGGGCGAGGATACGGAAGCCGCCATAGGTAAAGGTGTGCTGTATGGAATCATATTTGAACTGGATGGATACATAAACCGGTTAAAAATCCGTTATCCTGATCTGAAGGTCATCGCAACGGGTGGAGATGCCAAGTTTTTTGATAAGAAATTAAAAAATTCCATCTTTGTTGACCCGGATCTGAATTTGCGTGGACTTTTCAGAATATTAGACTACAATGCTGGCATCTAGGAGGTTTCAGGTTTATATATTACTGCTGTTCATTGCCGCCCAGGCCCTGGCCCAGACCAACTCGGACTCTCCTTACTCAAGGTTCGGGCTTGGATTGATGTCCCAGCCGGGATTCTCAAGGAACCGGGCCATGGGGGGGATGGGACTCGCCATGAGGGACAACAACCACATCAATTACCTGAACCCGGCCTCCTATTCGGCCATCGATACCATGTCCTTCCTGTTTGATTTTGGCATCATGGGTCATTATACATATTCGGAAAATGTCCTGGGGGACGATAAATTCTATGGCGTCAACATGGACCACCTGGCCCTGTCCTTTCCCCTCACCAGGTGGTGGGGTATAAGCATCGCCGTGCTCCCGTATTCCAAAGTCGGGTATTCCATCAAGGAAGAGGATTACAAGGAAAACATCGGTTTCATAGATTATCTTTATACCGGTAACGGCGGTGTCAATCAGCTCAACCTGGGTACGGCCGTGATGCTGTTCGATCGTTTCTCCATCGGTGCAAACTTCAAATACCTTTTTGGTTCCATAGAACTGACCAGGGGAGTTCGGTTCCCATTCGAATCAAGCCGGTCTTACACCGAGGTCGAAAGCCGAACCGTTGTGAGTGATTTTATCTTTGATTTCGGCTTGCAGTATTCACAGGATTTCCTGGAGGACTACAACATCACCCTGGGTATCATTTTCGACAACAAAACCAGCATTTCGGCCAAGAACAGCATTGTGAAACGGAACATATTCCCAGGGGACATCGGGCAAATCAACGATTCCACTTATATCGATCCCACCTTTGTCCTGGATGAATCCACCTCCAAGGGTAGCATCATCATTCCTGCCAACCTGGGTGCGGGGATTTCCTTCAATTACGCAGGCAAAATCCGCTTCGGGATCGATTATTACCAGCAGGACTGGTCCACCTCGACATTCTTCTATTCCGAACAACCCCTCACGAAGAGTAATTCCGTATACAGCGGACTGGAAATCGTGCCGGATCCCCAAGCATTGAGGGGATACCATAAACACATATGCTACAGGCTTGGGGGACACTTTCAGAATTCCTACCTTCAGCTGCAAGGGGAGCAGTTAAAGGATTATGGCATAAGTTTTGGAGTAGGTTTACCGCTGAGGAATACGAAAAGTTCTTTTAACGTGACATTTGAAGCAGGGCGCAGGGGAACACTGGAAAACAATTTAATACGTGAAAATTACACGTTTTTAAGTTTTAGTGTAACTTTGCACGACTTCTGGTTCGTTAAGAGGAAATTCGATTAATGATCAAAGGATGAAAAAGACGCTCAAAAATCTCATGCTTTCCCTGGCACTGGGCATCCTGGCACTGACTGCTCCGGCACAGAAAGGGGTTGAAGATGGAAGCCGCTACGGTCACGGTGCTGACAGCATTGAATGCATCAAGAATCTATCCCTCTACCGGGAATTTGTCAAATACGATAACTTCAGGGATGCCCTCGATCCATGGAGAAGGGTATTCAGCGACTGCCCGCAGGCCACCAAGAACATTTACATCGACGGTGCTAGGATGTGGAACCATTTCATCGACAAGGAAAAGGATCCTGCCCGCAAGGCATTGATGATGGATACCCTGAGGATGATCTACGACCAGAGGATCCGGTATTTCAAGCAGGAAGGTTCGGTTCTGGGCAGGAAGGCGGTCGACATTCTCAGGCACCCCGAATACCGGAGTGATCCCGATGATGTAGAAGAAGCATACGGATACCTGAAGCGCTCCATGGACATCCTGAAGAAAAAATCATCCGTGGCGGTGGTTGCCATGTATATGACCAGTTCCGTCCTGTTGTTCCAAGAAGGCAGGATAAGCGATATGCAGGTCATAGAAGACTATGCCGCTGCAACGGAAATCCTCGATTACCAGATTGCCCATGATCCGGGAGATGAATCCCTGGCCAAGGTAAAAGAGGCGAACGATGCCAATTTCATAGCCAGCGGGGCGCCGACCTGTGAATCCCTGCTGAAATACTTCAAGCCCGAGTATGAATCCCGCAAGGAAGATCTGGCATATCTCCGCAGAGTAGTGAGTTTCATGAGCGCCCTCGAATGCGAGTCCGAGCCTCTTTATGCCAGGGCGGCTGAGAAACTCTACACGAAAGAACCGTCCGCTGAGTCGGCTTTCGGTCTGGCAAAACTTTTTGTGACCAAGGGACAATATACCAAGTCCGTCGGATACTATCAGGAAGCCATCAACTCTGAAACGGATCCCCTCAAGAAGGCTGATTATTATTACCAGCTTGCCTTCATCACCAATGCCAAAATGAACCAGCCCGAAAAGGCAAGATCATACGCCCTGGAAGCCATTAAATTGAAACCGGACTGGGGCGATCCCTACATCCTGATCGGAGATGCCTATGCCCAGAGCAAGGATTGCTTCGAGGATGAATTTGAACAGACCACCATTTACTGGGCTGCAGTCGATAAGTTTCAACAGGCCAAGGTGGTCGATCCCTCGACCACAGAAAAAGCTGATGAAAGGATCAATACCTACTCCAAATATTTCCCGGATGTGGAAACCATCTTCTTCTACAGTCTCAAAGAAGGAGACAGCTATACCGTTGGTTGCTGGATTAATGAAACCACCAGAGTCAGACCCCGATAAAGAAGAATACCCGCCGAACTGCCGCGTTCGGGCCCTGTCCCGCGGATCCGGCCGTATTTTATTGCTTTTGTTAGCCGTTTGCTGGGGATTTACATCCTGCGAAAACGACCTGGACAAGATTCGAACCGTGACGGTTGTTGATCATTTCCCCGATGCATCGGGGAAACAATATGAAATCCTGTACAGCGATTCGTTCAGGGTTAAGGTAAGGATCCTGGCTCCCGAGCTCGAGCGATATGCCCGCATCGATAAACCCTACATCAAGTTTCCCAAGGGCATGACGGCCTACTTCTATAACGACAGCCTGAAGATAGAAGCCTACATCAAGGCAAGGGACGTGGTTTACTACGAGAACGAGCGCCTCTGGGAGGCCAGGAACAATGTGGAAGGCCGGAACCTGGCCAACGGGAACCAGATCAACACCGAACATATGTTCTGGGATGAGAACAAGCGCCTGATCTATTCCCAAACCAGGTCGAGGATCATCAACGAGGACGGGACTTTTTACGGTGAGAACGGTTTCGAGGCCAGACAGGATCTTTCATGGTACAGGCTGAAAAAATCCAAAGGAGTCGTAACCCTGAAGGATGAGTAACCTGGCCATCATATTGCTGTCCATGTTGTTTTCATCCTTCTTTTCCGGAATGGAAATTGCATTCGTTTCGTCCAATAAACTGCGGATTGAGCTGGATAAAAAACAGGGAGCATTCGGTTCGAGGATCATATCCATTTTTACCGGCAAGCCCGGAGACTACATTGCCACCATGCTGGTTGGCAATAACATTTCGCTGGTCATCTACGGGATTATCATGGCCGTCGTACTGGAACCCTCCATCCAGCGCTACACCGGCTCCGAGACGGTCATTCTCATCATCCAGACCGTGATCTCTACACTGATCATTTTGTTTGCGGCTGAATTCCTTCCCAAAACCATATTCAGGCTCAGTCCGAATACAGCCCTTAAGGTTTTCTCCATCCCCGTCCTGATCTTTTACATCCTCCTCTTCCCGGTGACCTGGCTGATCATTTCCCTGGCGGAATTTATCCTGCGGCATGTTTTCAGGGTCCCGAAACACATCAGTTCCTACCCCAATGTTTTCAGCAAAATTGACCTGGATGAACTGGTCAGCGAAAGCGCTTCAGATAACGGAAAGAAAGAGGAAACGGAACACGAGATCAAATTTTTCCAGAACGCACTTGATTTCTCGAACGTCAAACTGAGAGACTGCATGGTGCCAAGAACGGAAATCGTGGCGCTCGAGGAAAACGCCTCCATAGAGGAGCTCAAACAGAGATTCATTGAAACCGGCCTGTCCAAGATCCTGATATACAAGAATACAACAGACAACATCATCGGGTTTGTGAACTCCAAGGAATTGTTTAAAAATCCCTCCAGCATCAGCTCCATGATCATGTCCATCCCCCATGTCCCCGAAACCATGCCGGCCAACAAACTGCTGCAGTCCTTCATCGCGGAACATAAAAGCATCTCCATAGTAGTGGATGAGTTCGGGGGTACAAGCGGCGTGGTGACCATGGAAGACATCCTGGAAGAGATCGTGGGTGAAATCGAAGATGAGCACGACTCATCGGAATTGACCGAAAGGCAGATCAGCAGTAATGAATTTATATTGTCCGCAAGGCAAGAGATCGACTACCTGAATGAGAAATACAGGCTGGACATACCCAAAGAGGATGAATACGAGACTCTCGCGGGACTCATACTCACCCATTACGAAAGCATCCCGAAGCTTAACGACCGCATCATCATCGGGGATTTCATATTTCGAATCCTGGATGTCAGTGAGACCAGGATCGAGCTTGTGCAACTGACCGCACCGGGGGATTACCAAAATTCAAAAACTTCGTAAGGGGGTTTTATTATAATTATTATCTTCGTAGCCTGTTTTTTATTACCGTTTAAACAAGAGTTATATGGCAACTTTACAGAGAATCAGGAATCGTGCGGGACTCCTGGTAGCGGTGATCATCGGCATGGCCATCTTTGCATTTGTCCTGCAGGATCTTCTGACGGGTGGAAAGACGGCTTTCCGCCGGTCCCGGTTCGAGTTTGCGGAGATCGATGGTACTTCCATACAGTATGACGAATACACGACCAAAGTTGAGAAACTTGCAGAATATTACCGCCTGAGGACGGGCCAGAACTCACTGGATGAGCAAACCATGGAAAGCATCCGTGAACAGACCTGGCAGGACATGGTCCGTGAATACGCCACCAGGAACGAGTACCGTGAATTAAGCATTGAGGTCAGTACCGATGAACTTATGGACATGGTGCAGGGAAGGAACCCGCACCCGGTTATCGCCAGCCTCTTCTCCGATCCGTCCACCGGCATTCTCAACCGAACCTTCCTGGTACAGTTCATCCGAACCATGGACGAAGATCCTACCGGTGCACAGAAAACCATATGGCTCTTTATTGAAGATGAAATATTGAAGGACAGGGCTTTCCAGAAATACAACAACCTGATCCGAAAGGGACTTTATGTTACTTCGCTTGAAGCCGGCAATAATGCTTTTGAAACCGGGAAAAAAACAGACATCGCCTACGTCCTGAGAAGATATACGAGCGTTTCCGATTCCGCGATCCGCTTCACCGAAAGCGATGTACAGAAATATTACAGGAATCACGAAAAGGAATATCTGCAGGAAGCGTCCCGCGATATCGAATACCTTGTCTTTGAAGTTGCCCCCTCCCGGGAGGATGACCGGACAGCCAGGGAATGGATCGAAAAAATGAAGGGTGAATTTGTTGCCGTCGATGACCCGGTTGCCCTTGTCAACATGGAATCCGACCTTCCGTTCGACGACATCAACCATACCTACGGCGAACTTCCGGAAGAGATCAACGATTTGATGTTTACCTCCGAGCCCGGAACCGTTTACGGTCCCTACGCAACCGAATCCTCTTACCGTCTGGCACGCCTGGTGGAAATCAACTACCTGCCCGATTCGGTGCGTGCCCGCCACATCATCCTCCAGATGGATGCTTCCGGTAATTATGCTCAACTGCAATCCTTTGCCGACAGTCTTCAGGATG
>CAZNQG010000123.1:0-9813 GCA_964575235.1 uncultured Bacteroides sp. | reverse complement strand
GAATGCCAGGCAGCGCTCCGTCAGCGAGGATTCGTATTCCCGGTAGGTATCAAAACAGAAATCTTCCACCGCAAGGGGCTCGACGGGGGTTGCCTGGGGGTCTTTCTTGCCGGGATCGTATTGCTTTTTTTCTTTCACAGTCAATGGATTGATGTTCGGGTGGGACCCAGGGCTCAGATTTCTATGGGTTTGATTTCGCGGATCAGCAGTTTCAGGATCAGCCAGTTGAACAGGTAAACCGATGCCGCAACCGAAAAAATAAGGAAATAACTGTTTGTCCGTTCCAGCAGCAGTCCCACAAAAGAGGCGGACAGCGCCCCTCCGACGGCCCCTGCAAAACCGGAAAGGCCCGTCATGGAACCTACCGCTTTCTTCGGGTAAATGTCCGATACCAGGGTGAAAATATTGGATGCCCAGGCCTGGTGGCCCGCCGCCGCAAGGGATATCAGTCCCACCGCAACCGCAAGGTTCCCGGTCTGTGTGACCCCCATGACCGGCAGGACCATAATCGCACAGACCAGAATGGTGGTTTTCCTGGAACGGTCGAGGCTGTATCCGGAACGGATCATCCTGGACGACATCCATCCTCCCCCGATGCCTCCCAGGCTCGATAGGGCATAGATCAGAATCAGGGGCAGCACGATTTCCCGCAGGTCAATTCCGTGCATCTTGTTCAGGAAATCAGGGATCCAGAAAAGGAAAAACCACCAAACCCAGTCCGAAATAAACCGCGTCGCTGAAATGGCCAGGGTCTGCCTGTATTTGAACAGGTCCGTCCATTTGATCTCCCTTTCTGTTGTTTCCTCCCCTTCATCCTGATGTATGAATTCCAGTTCCCCGGCCGAAACCGACCGGTGCCGTCCGGGAACATCGTACATGCCGAGCCAGAATGCAATCCAGATGAAACCCAGGGAACCCGTCAGTATGAAGGCCCACTGCCATCCCATGGTAAGGGTCAGCCAGGAAACGATGATGGGTGCCAGGATGGCCCCGACGGTGGCCCCGGAATTAAAAAGCCCGGTAGCGTATGCCCTTTCCTTTCGGGGGAACCATTCGGCTACGGCCTTGACCGCGGCCGGGAAATTCGCCGATTCGCCGATGCCGAGGGCAAAGCGGGCAGCGGCGAAGCCGGAAACGGAGCGGGCGAATGCATGGGACATTCCGGCAAGGCTCCAGAGGAGGATGGACCAGAAGTATCCCAGGCGGGTCCCGAAATTATCCAGGAACCTTCCGGTCAGCAGGAGTCCCGCCGCGTAGGCTACCTGAAAGGCGGTTACGATATAACCGTAATCCGCCTCGTTCCATCCCAGGTCACCTGCTATGTAGGGTTTTAGTATGCCGATCACCTGGCGGTCGATGTAATTGACCGTGGTCGCGAAAAAAAGAAGGGCGACGATCCTCCACCGGTAATGCACGGTCCGTCCGGATTCTTGTGGATGATTCATTAAAATCGGTTCTCAGGGGTTTGCGCTGCCTTCGGTTTCGTGCATGGTTCGGTGAATATGCCCGGGAAATCCACGGAAGGGGCAAATTAAGGTGAGGGTTGCTTTGAACGATGGATCACCTTTAGGGCTTCCCGCTTGCTCAGGCCGGACAGTCCGGGGTGGGATCGTACGTATTCCTCGACCGCCCGTGGATCGGTTTTGGAGTATTCACGAAGGCTCCAGCCAATTGCCTTCCGGATCCAGAAGCTTTTATGGCCGGACAACTGCCCGATAAAGCCGTACAATAGGTCCGGATCGGTCTCCTCCTTGTATTTAAGCTGGAACAAAAGGCAGGTCCGCTGCAGCCAGACGTTGTCTGAAGCCATCCAGCGCTCGCATGTGGGAACCATCAGCGCGGAGTGCCTTCTGAACAGGTCCCCGATCAGCCATGCGGCTATCCCGTCAACCGTATCCCACCAGGATTTGGTCAGGATCATGTATTCCAGCAAGGGAACATCCCTTGGTTCCAGGTTCCGCTTCATGCGGTTCAGGAGTTCCACTGCCGTATGCTGGCATTCCCGCTTATTCATCTCCCAGAGGTTCCGGGTGATCTCATCCATCTTTGGCCAGTCCGGCAGACCGTGTTCCCGGATGTGTTCACGTATGATGGCCCTGAAGACGGGGGCAGTCAGTCCGAAGAAATCGTATTGATTCTTCAGGTATTTCTTCGACCCGGCGGCACGCACCGGGTCCCGTCCGGCCTCGAATTTGCTGATCAGGGGTGACAGGTAGGCGTGGATCATCGGTTCTTTGCTTTATAAGGTCCAGGGAAGGCTCCTGTGCAACCCATGCTCAGAATTTATAGGCTGACTTTTCCAGTTGCTCCAGGGTTGTGAAGGCTTTCGGTGGACTTAGATAACCCGCAAGGAATTGGTATATCTCCATCCGGATTTCACGCGCCTTCCGGTTGTCCAGGCGGTTGAACGAGTGCCCGCCGGGAAGGTCCTCGTAAATTTTGTATTCGAACTTCTTGTTTTCCGCCTTGAGCGATTTGATCAGATGTTCCACCTCGAGTACGTTCACATCGTCGTCGTTGGTGTTCGTATGTATCAGGAGGGGGGTTTTCAGCTTGTGCGCCTGCCATGCCGGCGAACGCCGCCTGTATTCCTCGACGTTGTCGTGGGCTGTTTTACCGATGTGGTAATCAGCCGAGTATAGGTCACGGTATCCCTGGGTCTGGTATCCCATCCGGGCGATCAGGTCGCTGACCGGCACACCGGCATAGGCAACCTTGTAATGGTCGGGATGGTCAAAGACATTCATGAGGGCAATGAGTCCCCCGTGGCTCCAACCGATGATCCCCACCCGGTTCCGGTCGACCATCTCGCAGTTGGTGATCATGTATTCCCGGCTGGCATCCACATCCTCCACTTCGAGTCCCCCGTAATCGATCCGCTCATAATGTCCTTTTCCGTACCCGGTGCTGCCCCGGTATTCGGCTGCAACGACGATGTACTGCTGGGCAATCAGTTCCCGGATGATGTGGGTGTAGTAGGTCGAAAAATCGCTGTGCACTCCTCCGTGGGGAAATACGATCAGCGGGTACTTCCTGGCGGGGTCCAGGTCCCTGGGGATGAAAACGTAAGACCAGAATTTAACCGGGTTCCCGTAGCCCATGGCCGTCGGGTTTTCTTCTTTCCATAGAGGGGGACCCGTCATGTAAACCTTGTCGATGTAGGCCAGGTCCCCGACCTTATGGTACCACAGGATATCGTCGACCGCTTTTTCAAGCATATCCATCCTGTGGTTCAGGTTTTCGTAGTAGCGGTCGGTTTTATCTTCCTCCTGCGCAAATACATGCATTCTCAGGAGAAGAGCGACCGCAATGAGCAAAGCTGTTTTAATTTTCATGGGGTAGGTTTATGTTTCAAAGGTGCCCTGGTATACGAATTCGGCAGGGCCCTGCAGTATGATGTTCCTAAAAGCATTATCTTCCTCCCGCTGGAAGGAAACAAGGAGGTCGCCCCCCCGGGTTCGTACATGGTATTCCGACCTTCCTGAAGGATCCCGTAGGGCTGCGCAAAGGGCGGCGGCAACCACACCCGTTCCGCAGGACCAGGTTTCGTTCTCAACTCCCCGCTCGTAGGTTCGCACAAACAGGCGGTCGGGGCCGTGCTCCACGAAATTCACGTTGACGCCTTCAGCGCGGAATGCGTTGCTGAGCCGGATCTTCCGTCCCAGTTCGCAGACGTCGACGGTTTCCACCTCCTCTACGAACGTAACGTAATGGGGGGAGCCCGTGTTGATTTCGTAATGATCCGGCTGGATACGAACCGTTTTGACGGGCTGCAACTTGAGCTGCACATAATCCGGCTCGATTATTTTAGCCAGGTGGGTTCCGTCAGAAGCCATGAACGTGGTCGCCTGTCCGCAGAGGCCCAGGTGGTATGCGAAGGCAGCGGCGCAGCGTCCCCCGTTGCCGCACATGGACCCCTCTTTCCCGTCCGCATTGAAGTAGAACATGCGGAAATCCACATCCGGGTGGCTGCGGATCAGGATCAGCCCATCGGCACCGATTCCGAATCTTCTCTCACAGAGGTGCCGGATCAGTTCAATATTCTGCTCCGGGAAACCGGCTGAAGGATCATGCACCAGGATGAAATCATTGCCGGTGCCATGGTATTTGCAAAATTCAACGGACTCGGGCATGATGTTAAATAATTCTAAAAATACTAAGTATTTGTAACATTATAAATCACCCGCTCGTTTTGAATTTGTAATTTTGCACCGTAACATTATTGGATATGAAAGCCAGAAGAATTTTGGGTTCCCTTTTCCTCGCAGTGCTTGGAGGCATAGCAGCAGTTCTGATATACGAGTCCATAGACCCTGAGGAAACGGTTACGGTAGTCCAGGAATCCCCGCGAGCTCGCTACGTGAGCCTTCCACCCCAATCGGCTGCTCCTTCCGATTTCACAGTGGCAGCAGAGATTGCCGTGGATGCCGTGGTTCACGTAAAGACCAAGGCATTCCGTGAGGGTACCGGGAATCCATTCTATGATTTCTTTTTCGGTTACCGCGAAAATACAGGAGAACCCCAGGTGGTCGGATACGGTTCGGGCGTGATCCTGACTTCCGACGGGTATATCGTCACAAACAACCATGTGATCGAAGGATCCCAGGCCGTGGAAGTGGTGCTCAACGACAAGCGCTCATTCGATGCAACCCTGGTGGGCACGGACCCCACCACCGACCTGGCGGTATTGAAGATCAAGGCCGGCAACTTACCTTTCCTGGAATTCGGCAATTCGGATGAGCTGCGTCTTGGTGAGTGGGTCCTCGCCGTCGGAAATCCCTACAACCTGACATCGACGGTCACGGCGGGCATTGTAAGTGCCAAGGCAAGGAATATAAATATCCTCAGAGCAGAACTGGCCCTCGAATCCTTCATCCAGACCGACGCTGCCGTAAACCCGGGCAACAGCGGAGGTGCACTGGTCAACACGCGGGGGGAACTGGTTGGGGTCAATGCGGCCATTGCTTCAAGAACAGGGGCCTTTACGGGATATTCTTTTGCCATCCCGGTCAGTATTGTTCAGAAGGTTACAGGGGACATCATCGAATACGGCGCAGTCCAGAGGGCCATCCTGGGCGTTTCCATCACCGAGCTGGATGCCGAGCAGGCAAGGAAATACAATATCAACCGAATAGAAGGCGTTCTTGTAACGGGATTGAGGCCCGAAGGAGCTGCGATCAATGCAGGGATTGATGTGGGAGACGTCATAACCGCTGTCAACGGGGTTAAGGTGAACAGTCCCGCCGAACTCCAGGAGCAGGTCAGCCGGTACCGTCCCAACGATAAAATATCGGTGACCTTAAACCGTAAGAACCGGAAAATCCAGGTGGATGCGGTTTTGAAGAACACACACGGGGGTACGGGCATCGTTCAGAAGGAGATGGAGATCTCCGCGCTGGGGGCCAGTTTCGATGAGCTGTCCTCCGCCGAAAAGTCCAACCTGGGGATCCGCAGCGGGATCAAGGTGACGGACATTCGGGGTGGGAAATTCAGGGCCGCCGGTATCCGGGAGGGTTTCATTGTTACCCAGATCAACAACAAAGCGGTCAACAGCATTGAAGATATCATCGATGTCCTGGAAACCTCCGAGGGAGGCATGTACATTGAAGGCATATATCCGGATGGATTAATTGCATATTATGCCATCCGTTTGTAACTTTGTCATTTCGTTCGCGTTAGCTTTCCCCGCTGCAATACTGGGAGATAAAAATTTCAATTCACACCTGCTAAAGTGGCCCCTTCTTTGGAGAGAAGGTGTAAACTGCGCGGGCTGCAGGGATCTGCACACGGACTAAGTAATTGTCAATGAGGCGGTAAAATTTAGCAGTACGTTGTTAAAAATATGTTATTTATATTGACTCTAAATAGAAAAGGGTATAATTTCGCAGTTTAAATTTTGAGGAGGCATAATGAGACAGCTAAAGATCACAAAATCCATAACAAACCGGGAGAGCGCATCGCTTGATAAATATCTGCAGGAGATAGGTAAGGAGGAGCTGATCACGGTTGAGGAGGAAGTAGAACTTGCACAGCGGATCAAGAAGGGAGACAGGGATGCTCTGGAAAAACTGACCCGGGCGAATTTGCGTTTTGTGGTTTCCGTGGCAAAGCAGTACCAGAACCAGGGTTTGAGCCTTCCCGACCTGATCAACGAGGGTAACCTGGGACTGATAAAGGCAGCTGAGAAATTCGACGAAACCCGGGGATTCAAATTTATTTCCTATGCAGTATGGTGGATCCGTCAGTCCATTCTGCAGGCACTGGCCGAGCAGTCCAGGATCGTGCGCCTGCCGCTGAACCAGGTCGGGTCCCTGAACAAGATAAACAAGGCATTCTCGAAGTTCGAGCAGGAATTCGAGCGGACCCCTTCGCCCGAAGAGCTGGCCGACGTGCTGGAACTGCCGAAGGAAAAGGTATCGGATACCCTTCGCGTTTCCGGACGGCACGTATCGGTTGACGCGCCTTTTGTGGATGGGGAGGACAACAGCCTGCTCGATGTGCTGCCGAACAACGATTCGCCCAACGCGGACAAAACCTTGCTGAACGAATCCCTTACGCGCGAGATCGAAAGATCCCTTGCCACCCTGACGGAACGCGAGCGGGACATCATCAAGCTCTTTTTCGGCATCGGCGTGCAGGAAATGACCCTGGAGGAGATCGGGGAGCAGTTCGGCCTTACGCGCGAGCGGGTGAGGCAGATCAAGGAAAAGGCCATACGGCGCCTTCGCCACACCTCCCGCAGCAAACTTCTCAAAACCTATCTCGGGTAACAGGCCGGTATTATACCATACTTCAAGGCCGCTCTGAGACAATCGGGGCGGTTTTTTTTACCTAAGCGAAAGGCACTGTCAAACAAGTCGCCTATATTTTGTGTTATTTGCACAAAATTCAGCGACGGTTTGACAGTGCCTGAGCTTTATTGAAGCTTCTCGAGGTATTCCTGCAGCTTGTACATTTCGTCCCTCAGACGGGCGGCTTCGATGAAATCCAGTTCACGGGCCGCTTTTTCCATGGACCGTTTTGTCTTCTCAATGGTTTTCTTCAGTGAATCCGCATCCATGTACCGGATCAGCGGATCGGCCGCCAGGTCGGTCTCGCTGGGTTCCACGTAATATTTCTCTCCGGTGATCTGGGAAACCGGGCGGCCCATGATGGATTTGGAGGCCTTGGTGACCTGCCGGGGGGTGATCCCGTGTTCCTCGTTGTATTTTAACTGCCTGTCCCTCCGGCGGTTGGTCTCGTCGATGGTTTTCTGCATGGATTCGGTAATACGGTCCGCGTACATCAGCACCCTGCCGTTCAGGTTCCGGGCTGCCCGCCCGGCCGTCTGGGTGAGGGAGCGCTCGGAGCGCAGGAACCCTTCCTTGTCGGCATCCAGAATCGCGACCAGGGAAACCTCGGGCAGGTCCAGTCCCTCCCTGAGCAGGTTTACCCCGATCAGGACGTCGAAGGTACCCCGGCGGAGGCCGTCCATGATCTCCACCCGTTCCAGGGTGTCGATGTCCGAATGGATGTAGCGGCAGCGAATGTTGATCCGGGCGAGGTATTTCGTCAACTCTTCGGCCATGCGCTTGGTCAGTGTGGTTACCAGGGTACGTTCGTCGTTTTCGGCCCGCTGCCGGATCTGCCCGATCAGGTGGTCGATCTGGTTCAGGCTGGGCAGAACCTCGACGGGCGGATCGATCAGTCCCGTGGGACGGATCAACTGTTCCACGATCACCCCTTCGCATTTCTCCAGCTCGTAATCACCGGGTGTTGCGCTGACGTAGATCACCCGGTTTACGAGTTCCTCGAATTCCTCGAATTTCAGGGGACGGTTGTCCACCGCTGCCGGCAGGCGGAAGCCGTATTCAACCAGGTTCTGTTTCCTGGAATGGTCGCCTCCGTACATGGCCCGGACCTGTGGAAGAGTGGCGTGGCTTTCGTCAACGATGGCCAGGAAATCTTCCGGGAAATAATCAAGCAGGCAGAAAGGCCTGGTACCGGGCGGGCGACCGTCGAAATACCGGGAATAGTTCTCGATCCCGGGGCAATGTCCCAGTTCCCGGATCATTTCCAGGTCGTAGTTCACCCGCTCATTGATGCGCCTTGCCTCCAGGTCTTTTCCGATATCCCTGAAAAAGTCCACCTGCTTTACCAGGTCCGCCTCGATCTGCCGGATGGCCTCCTGCATCCTCCATTTGGTCGTAACGAAAATGTTGGCGGGGTAAATGACGGCACGGTCCATCTTTTCCAGCGTATTTCCGTTCACCGGATCGAAGGACTCGATATCCTCGATCTCATCGCCCCAGAAAATGAAACGATAGCCAAGGTCCGAGTAGGCAAGGTAAACATCGACATGGTCGCCCCGCACCCGGAAAGTACCCTTCCGGAATTCCGTTTCGTTGCGTGAATACATGCTGTCCACCAGGCGCCTCAGGAAGGCATTGCGGACCAGGCTCTGTCCCCGGTCGATCCGGATGGTATTGGCATAGAAGTCTTCGGGATTGCCGATGCCGTAAAGGCAGGACACCGACGAGACCACGATAACGTCCTTTCTGCCGGACAGGAGGGCCGAGGTGGTGCTCAGGCGGAGTTTTTCGATCTCGTCGTTGATCGAGAGGTCTTTCTCGATGTAGGTGTCCGTGACGGGGATGTAGGCTTCGGGCTGGTAGTAATCGTAGTAGGAAACGAAGTATTCGACCGCATTTTCCGGGAAGAATTGCTTGAACTCCCCGTAAAGCTGGGCGGCCAGCGTTTTGTTATGGCTGAGCACCAGGGTGGGTTTCTGCACCTCCCGGATCACGTTGGCGATGGTAAAGGTTTTTCCGGACCCGGTGACCCCCAGCAGGGTCTGGAACTTATCACCCCTTTGGAGTCCGCCGGCCAGCTCACGAATCGCCTGGGGCTGGTCCCCGGTCGGTGTGAATTCGGATGTGATCCTGAACTCCATTCAATCCGCTCTTATTCATCCCTGACCAGGGTCAGATACACGGGAAGGTGGTCGCTGATCCCGCCATAATATTCGGGTCCCCCATACGTCCTGTTCGGAACATACTGATGGAGTTCCTCGTCGTGGCGGAGCAGGAATTCCGCCCTGAAGATGTGCCCGTCCTCGTAACCGGCATGCCATCCCCTGCCGCCCCTGAGGACCGGCCGGGAGACGATGATCTGGTCCAGCATGTTCCAGTTGCCGCGGTAGTTGTAGCTGCCTTCGTTCCTCAGGTTGTGGGCATCGTACATCAGGTTATAGAGTTCCCGGTCGCCGGCGTTTTTTCGTTTGTTGTTAGCCAGGAGCATCTCGAAAAGGCTGCGGTTGGTAGGCTCGTCGTTGAAGTCACCCATGATGATGATTTTTGCTTCCGGGTCCCGGTTCATTACCCGGTCCACCGCCATGCGAAGCGTGACGGCGCAGTACAGCCGCTTCGGCTCGGATTCTTTCTGTCCCCCAAGCCGGGAGCTCCAGTGGTTCACGAACAGGTGCAGGGTTTCGTTGTCTGCGGTTTTGCCTTCCACATACAGGATATCCCGGGTGGTGAGGCTGGAGTCAAAGGGGAAGCTCACGGGGATGGCTTCGCTGGAGATTACTTCGAA
Organism: uncultured Bacteroides sp.; assembly: GCA_964575235.1. Classification (GTDB taxonomy): domain Bacteria; phylum Bacteroidota; class Bacteroidia; order Bacteroidales; family SM23-62; genus SM23-62. The sequence continues at coordinate 240 of CAZNQG010000123.1, read as the reverse complement.
CTCCTCCATGTTGTAAAGGAGGGCGCAGTCGATTCCCCTGGCATCGGGACTTTCGTGGTGGACGATGCCGTAGTTCCCCCGCCTCAGGTCCCGCGTCCGGACCAGGTCCTCCAGGACCTTCAGGTTTTCCACCTCGCAGAGTCCCACGATCTCCGGAAGCTCCGCCTCGTTCACCGCTTTTATGACCGAGGCTATATCGTCCAGTTTCTTCTCGTATTTTTCCATATCCCAGGCCTTTTC
>CAZNQG010000122.1:0-9814 GCA_964575235.1 uncultured Bacteroides sp. | reverse complement strand
CAGGGTGGTGGCGATCACCTTGAAATTCGGGTAAAGTTCCGTGGCCTTTTTGATCATCCGCTTGTATCCACCGATATCCAGTTCGGACAGGTCTTCATCGACCCCTTCCACCTCCAGTCCCAGGCAGGCCGTAAAGTCCTCCTCGTTTCCGATCATTACGTCCACGTACCGGGCCAGTTCCCGGTTGACCTCCCGGGCCTTTTCCTGGCCCCCGATCGACTTCCACAGCGAGGGCCTGTAATTCAGGTCGTAGGAAACAACCGTACCGTGCTTTTGGGCTGCAGACATGGCTTCCTCGATCACCCCGGCCGTGGAATCGGACAGGGCCGCAAATATGCCCCCGGTATGGAACCACCTTGTACCCAGTTTACCGAAAATGTACTCCCAGTCGACGTCCCCTCTCTTCATCTGTGAGGCCGCCGTGTGGCCCCGGTCGGAGACCCCCTGGGCTCCCCGTATGCCGAACCCGCGTTCTGTGAAATTCAGGCCGTTGCGGACCGTCCGCCCGATGCCGTCGTAGGGTACCCATCGGATGTGAGAGGTATCCACCCCTCCCTGCATAATGAAATCCTCAACCAGCCGTCCCACATGGTTGTCTGCAAAAGCGGTCATAACCGCTGTGGGAAGCCCGAAGCATTTCCGGAGCCCCCTGCTGACGTTGTATTCTCCCCCTCCTTCCCAGGCCCTGAATTCCCTTGCCGTGCGTATCCTGCCATCCCCCGGGTCCAGGCGCAGCATTACCTCGCCCAGGGATATGCAGGCATATCTGCATGCATCCTCCGTTTTGATTTTTAATACTCCCATTTTCGTCTCAGGTTTGTTCGATCTGCTAATGTACGAATACTTATCGGTTTTGCCTGCCGGGGTGCCTTACCGGAACGCATGGCCGGTAAAGGCTTCTGCAGCCGGTCAGGCGTTATAGGTGGAGGAGGCTGTTTTACCTCCGCGGCCGGTCCAGTTCGTATGGAAGAATTCCCCGCGGGGCTTGTCCACCCGCTCGTATGTATGAGCCCCGAAATAATCCCGCTGTGCCTGAAGCAGGTTTGCCGGAAGACGTTCCGTGCGGTATCCGTCGTAATAGTTCAATGCCGTGGCAATCGCCGGTACCGGGATCCCGTTCTCAACGGCCGTGGCCACGACTCTGCGCCAGCTCTTCTGGGCGCTCTCTATCTTTTGTTTGAAGAAGGGATCCAGCATCAGGTTTTCCAGGTCCGGATTCTTGTCAAAGGCCTCCTTGATGTTGCCCAGGAAGACGGAACGGATGATGCATCCGCCCCTCCACATCAGGGCAATGCCTCCGTAGTTAAGGTTCCATCCGTATTCTCCGGCGGCGGTCCGCATGAGCACGTAGCCCTGTGCATAGGATACGATCTTGGAAGCGAACAGCGCCTGCCTGAGGTCCTCGATAAAGGCCTTGCGGTCTCCCTTGAAGACCGGTTTGGGTCCCCCGAGCACCTTAGAAGCCTTTACCCTTTCATCCTTCTGGGCGGACAGGGTCCGGGCAAACACAGCCTCGCCGATCAGTGTCAGCGGGATGCCTACATCCAGCGCGGCAATGGCGGTCCACTTCCCGGTACCTTTCTGTCCCGCCGTATCCAGGATCTTATCCACGGTCTCCTCACCGTTCTCCGTGAAGGCCAGTATGTCGCGCGTGATCTCGATCAGGTAGGAATTCAGTTCCCCCTCGTTCCATTCCTTCAGGACTTCATGCATTTCCCGGTTCGACATCCCGAGCAGGTCCTTCATCATCTGGTAGGTTTCACAGATCATCTGCATATCCCCGTACTCGATTCCGTTGTGGACCATTTTTACGAAATGTCCGGCCCCGTTTTCCCCGACCCAGTCGCAGCAGGGACTGCCGTCCTCCACCTTGGCCGAGATATCCTGGAAGATCGGTTTCACATGGGACCAGGCCCCGGGAGAACCTCCCGGCATGATGGACGGACCGCGCAGGGCTCCTTCCTCCCCACCGGAGACCCCTGTGCCGATGTACAGAAGCCCTTTTTCCTCGACGTACTTGGTCCGGCGGTTCGTATCCGGAAAATGCGTGTTCCCGCCGTCGATGATGATATCGCCCGGTTCCAGATGCGGGATCAGTTTCTCAATAAAGGAATCGACCGCCTCCCCGGCCTTGACCAGCATCATAACCTTCCGCGGTTTTTTGAGGGATTTAACGAATTCCTCAATGCTATGGGTACCGATGAAATTTTTCCCGGTCCCCCTGCCGTTCACGAACTTATCCACTTTCTCAACGGTCCGGTTGAAAACGGCCACCGTATACCCGTGGCTTTCCATGTTAAGTACCAGGTTCTCGCCCATAACGGCCAGCCCGATCAATCCGATGTCTGCTAATTTTTCCATTTGCTTAGGTTTATGTTTAAATAACGCTCATTACATGCATGTTTACCCGGGTACCGTGTATCCCAGTTTTTCCAGCACGGTACCCGTTCCGGCCGGGCCGTTCAGGATCTTTACCCGGTAGGCGGGCGGTTCGCGGCGGACCGTATAGGAGGCCCTCAGCCTTTCAAATTTTCCCGGGTCCGCGCGTAACGCGGCATCGTCTTTTCGCACATCGTAGGTCCGTCGGCTCACTTCCAGCAGGATCTCCCGCAGGTCCATTCCCGTTGCATCCAGGACGATATCCGGGTTCGGAGGTTGTGGGAGCCCGTCCGGCGACCAGTGGTCCATTCCCAGGCCGAAGAAACGGCTCAGTGCACGGACGCTCATGCCGGTTGCATTTGCCTTCCCGTCAACGGAATACCCGGCGATATGCGCAGTACCGATAGACAGCTTTGCCAGCAGATCCAGATCCGGGTCCGGTTCCCCCTCCCACACATCCAGGACCGCAGCCGACACCCAGCCGGAATCCAGAGCCTGTTTCAATGCCTTGCCGTCCACGACCTCGCCGCGCGAGGTATTGATCAGGATTGGGTTTTTTTTCAGTCCCCGGAAAAAATCCGGACCGGCCAGATGCCATGTTTTATCCGGACCGGAGGGGTTGAGGGGGACATGCAGGGTGATGATGTCGGCCTCTTCTATGATCCTGCCCAGCTCCACGAAAGCTTCCGGTCCTTCCTGCCTGGACCGCGGTGGGTCGCTCAAAAGCACCCGCATTCCCATCGCCCTGCAGATCCGTTCGACCTTGCTGCCGACGTGGCCGACCCCGACGATCCCGATGGTTTTCTCCCCGATCCTGAATTTCATGCTGTCGGCAAGGTTCAGCAGGGTGGAAAGCATGTACTGCTCCACGGAGGAGGAATTGCATCCCGGTGCATTGGTCCATGCAATGCCCTTTCGGTCGCAGAATACCGTATCGATATGATCGTACCCGATGCTCGCCGTGGCAATGAACCGGACCGGAGAATCCCCGAGGAGGGATTCATCGCAGCGGGTGCGGGTACGTATCAGCAGGGCATCGGCATCCCGGACGGCCCGGGCATCGATCTCCCTGCCCGGCAGGTAAAGCACCGACGCGCATCCTTCCAGTACACCCTTCAGGAAGGGAATGTCCGTGTCCGCCACAATTTTTATTTTCCCGTTTTCTTTTGTCACCCTTTCCAGGATTTCACCGACCCGCTGCCGCAATACCAGCGGTCAGGCCATGTGCCTCATTTCCCGAACCTCCCCTCGAAGGCCCACAGTCCCAAAGCAGGATTCGATATGTAATAGACCTCCTCGCCGCCCGGGAGCATGTTCTTTCCGTCCCGGAGCGTCATCGGATCGTATTTCTTCATCAGTTTATCCAGGTCGGCGTACCGGAACCCCACCCCTTCGATCGCCCTCCGGTCCAGGTGGCCCGGGCAGTAGGTGATTTCAAAGCGGTTCTCGGAAGAGCCATGGATCAGGTGGGCCGCCGCGCTCAGGTTGTTCCTGAGGTCCTCGTTTCGTGCGACGAAATCCAGTATTTCGGGAGTCGTCCGGTAGCCGTATTTACGGATCAGGGCGTCGATGGCCCGGTCTTCACCGAACTCCTTTACCCCCGGACCCAGTACGATGAGCTCGCCCCCGTCCGCCAGCGCCATGCGGGTCCGGTATATGCTCTTGTTGCCAAGCCAGGTGCTTTTAAACTCGGCCGGGTCCAGGTAGACCACAACTTTCTCCAACGGGCTGGGTAGCATCTCGAAATTCACTTTGAGGGAAAGCTCGCTGGCCCGCTCAAAACATTCCATGTCATCCCCGATGTATAGTCCCCGGACCTTCAGTTCCCGGTCCGCATCCGGGCTTACTACGGTGAGCACGTACAGGACCGGCAGGTCCGAGGCGAAATGGTCCGAGGCATAATTCAGGACCCTTCGGACCGGGTTATCCGCGCGCCCCATAAGCTTTTCCATGCCGTATGCCGCACCCAGGAAATGGCTCTTATTGATGCCTTCGGGTCCCCCGGTACCCACGAAAATATTCTTGTTGTAATTGGCCATGCCTATCACCTCGTGCGGTACCACCTGCCCGATGGAAAGGATCAGGTCATAGCCGCCCTCCTTTATAAGCCGGTTCACCTGGGCCGGCCAGGGATAGGATACGATCCCGCCGGAAACCTCCGAAACATAATTCCCGGGCACTTCCCCGAGGGTCAGCACATCCTGCCTCCAGTTATGCACACGGAACTTCCCTGCGGGCACATCCGGAAACATCTCCCGGATCTCCCCTTCGGTCATGGGAGCGTGCGTGCCGAGCGCCGGCAGCACATCCGTCATCGCCCCGCCGTAGTAATCCTCGGCCAGTCCCGTCAGGGAACCGGCAAAGGAGTGCTTGCGGGTAAAATCAGGAGGGACGGACAGCACCTTTTTGCGGCGGCCTATGGCATCCAGGGCGGTGAACAGCCCCTCCCTGAGTCCCTCCCTGCCCAGGTCGTCCTTTTCCGATCCTCGCTCGAAATATATCATGATTGAATTATTAAACCCCTCCGTAAGCCGAATATCCCCCGTCCACGGGAATTACGATCCCGGTCACGAACCGGGACAGGTCCGACAAAAGAAACAGGACCGCCCCCTGCAGTTCTTCCACCTCGCCGTACCGTCCCATCGGGGTGTTGGCAATGATTTTCTGTCCCCTGGCGGTGGGCTTACCCGTTTTTTCATCGACCAGCAGGAAACGGTTCTGCTGGGTCAGGAAGAACCCGGGAGCAACGGCATTGACCCTTACGCCGGTCTTGGCAAAATGTACCGCCAGCCATTCCGTGAAATTGTTTACGGCGGATTTAGCCGCAGAATAGGCCGGGATCTTCGTCAATGGCTTGTAGGAATTCATGGAGGAAATGTTGAGGATCGCTCCCCCTCCATCTTCCACCAGGTCCTTACCAAGAACCATGGTCGGCAGCAGGGTGCCCTTGAAATTCAAATCAAAGACCCAGTCGAATCCCTGCATCTCCAGTCCGAAAAAGGTCTTGTCCCACTCGGTTTTATTCTCCGGGTCCATGGTCTCCACCTGGGTAGTAGCCTTGGGCGAGTTGCCCCCGGCCCCGTTGATCAGGTAGGAGATCCTCCCGTAATCCCGGTGGATGGTTTCACGGGCCTTTTCGAGGGATTCACGGCTCAGCACATCCGCCTGGAGGCCGATCACCTCGGCCCCGAATTCGGACTTTACACCGGCGGCCACCTTCAGGGCCAGTTCCTCGACGATGTCCAGGATAACGATTTTCATACCGACACTGGCCAGTCCCCTGACAATGGCCGTCCCGATCACACCGGCTCCCCCGGTGATCACGCAGACTTTGTCTTTCAGTTCTTTAAATGCATTGTTTTCCATGATATTGAATTAAACCCGGTAGCAGCTAAGGTTCTCCCTGCAAATGATGTCGATGGAGATGTGCTGCTCAGGCGATGGTTGTCTGTTGAGTTTCAGGGCATTGAATACGGAAATCATGGCCTTGTATCCCTGTTCCCTCGGTTTCTGGCTGATCAGGAAACTGATGGTGCCGTTGTTGAGGTACTTGATATTGGGTTTGATCAGGTCGTAACCGACCAGGATGATGTCCTTCCTGCCCGTGTTGAAAAGGAACCTGGCTACCTGGTAAACCCTGGAGTTGGTTACGAAGATCCCTTGGATTTCCCGGTGCCGGTCTAGCAGTTCTCCCAGTGCTCGCCGTATGTAAGCATAGCTGTCCTTCTGCATGGCCCGGCTTATGATCACGGGCACGGGTTCCCCGTCCGAGGCCTCAAAATATTCCTTGAAGCCCTGTTCCCGGTTCAGGATGTGGTTGTAATTGTCCCTGTCCCCCGCAATGCTGATCACAAGGAGCTTTCCCAGCCCCGACATGCCGGTCTTCATGAGGTATCCGGCCACCGCACCGCTGCGCCTGGAATCCTGTCCCACATAGGTAACCTGCCCGGGATGCCGGATGTTGTCGTTCAGCGACACGAAGGGGATGCCCGCCTCGGAACAACGGTCGAAAAAATCACGGGTTTCCTGGTTGAAAACGGGAGCCGCAATCACGGCATCCGGGGCGTAGGCCAGGACCTCCCCTGCCCGTTCCTGGAACTCGGACTTCTCAAACTGGTTGTACAGGAATTCCTTAACCTCAATCCTGAAATGCTCGAGTTCGCTGCAGGCATCCTGTATACCGTTCAGGGGTTCTTTCCAGAACCAGTTTTCCGGGGTATGGAACGGAAGAAGCACGGCCACCCGCAGCGGGTGTTTCGAGGCCAGGCTCCGGGCCAGGACGTCGGGCTGGTATTTCATTTCCCGGAGAATGCCCATGACCCTTTCCCGGGTGGCTATGGAAACTTCGCCCCGTTCGTGTATGACCCGGTCGACGGTTCCCGTAGAGACTCCCGCACGATCTGCAATATCCTTGATCCGAATTTTCAGTTTGCCGGCTGGTTTTTTCCCGGGGTATTCCTATCTTCCCGGAAAATTTTGTCAGTTCTTGGACAAATGTAAAAAATTAATCGTAATTTCGTGTGCGCACACGAAAATTTCTTTTTACCCGACATAATTATGAAAATAAGCAAATATTCTTTCGGAATCGGTGACCGTTTCGGTCATCAGGGAAAAGCACAGTTAACAGCACTGATAAAGGCAAAAAAGGCAGGCATCGACGTGGTGCCGGTCTGGAACAAATCCAACCGTGAACACGGCATCGTAGGAACTTCCCCGGCCGATGTACGCGCGGAAGCGGATGCAGCCGTAGCAGCCCTGGAATGGAAGGGGGAATACCATGTGGATGCCGATCACATCAACATGTCGAACGTAGATCCCTATATCGAACATTCCGATTTTTTCACCCTGGACGTGGCGGATTACATCAACGAGAAGCCGGACGGGGAAAAAATGAAAGCCTTTCTGGAGGAGAACCGTCGTTACATCGGGGACCTCAGAATACCGGGTATCGGCCAGGCCTACACGATCACGGAAGAGGGCCTGGCGGAGATCGCCGGTAAATTCCTGTATGCAACCGAGAAGGCAGCCGTTCTCTACCGGCATATTGCCGGCGTAAAGGGTGCGGAAAACCTGATCCCGGAAGTATCGATGGACGAGGTTGAAAGGCCGCAGACGCCGGTGGACCTGTTTTTCATCCTGGGCATGCTGGCAAAAGAAAACCTTCCCCTGCAGACGATTGCGCCAAAATTCACGGGCAGGTTCAACAAGGGAGTCGATTACGAAGGGGATTTCCGGCAGTTCGAGAAGGAATTCGAAGAAGATCTCCTGGTGATCGATCACGCCGTCCGGGAGTTCGGGCTGCCGGAAAACCTGAAACTGAGCGTTCATTCCGGCTCGGACAAGTTCAGCATTTATCCCGTCATGGGAAGGCTCATCCGCAAGTACGACAAGGGTCTTCATGTAAAAACGGCCGGTACGACATGGCTCGAGGAAATCATCGGCCTGGCTGCCGCCGGAGGGGACGGTCTGCAGATGGCCAAAAGGATCTATCGCAAGGCGTACGACAAGCAGGAGGCGCTCTGCGCGCCCTATGCAACGGTGATCGACATCGATCCCGAGGGACTGCCCTCGCCCGACACGGTGGATGAATGGGACGGCGATAAATTCACAAACACCCTGCGCCACATTCCCGGACACCCGGAATACAATCCCAATTTCCGCCAGCTCATCCACGTCGGTTACAAGGTTGCCGCCGAACTGGGTGCCGAATACTACGAGGCGCTGCAGGAAAACGCGAGGATCATTGCACAGAACGTGGAGGAAAATATATTCGAAAGGCACCTGAAGAGGCTTTTCGACCTGTAATCCCCGGCCAATTCAAAAACGACCTGATATGAAGAAATTCCTGGATGAGAACTTCCTGCTGGAAACCAAAACGGCAGAAACCCTGTACCAAGAGCATGCCAAGGACCAGCCCATCATCGATTACCACTGCCATCTGCCTCCGGATGAGATAGCCGGTGACAAACGTTTCGAGAACCTGACCCGGATCTGGCTGAAAGGCGATCATTACAAGTGGCGGGCCATGCGTGCCAACGGCGTGCCCGAACGTTACATCACGGGAGATGCCCCGGATGAGGAGAAATTCATGAAATGGGCCGAAACGGTCCCATATACATTTAGAAACCCGCTTTATCACTGGACCCATATGGAGCTGAAAAGGCCCTTCGGGATCGAGCGGATCCTGGAGCCGGCCTCTGCAAAGGACATCTACCGGGAAGCAAGCGATATGCTGCGGACAGAGGAATTCAGCACCCGGAACATCCTCCGGAAGATGAACGTGGAACTGGTATGTACCACCGACGATCCGGCCGACTCCCTGGAACACCACAAGAAAGTAAGGGAGGATGGATTCGAGATTAAAATGATACCCGCCTGGAGGCCGGACAAGGCCATGACGGTTGAAAACAGCCATAATTACAACATCTACCTTGACGCCCTTGCGGAAGCCGCCGGCATGCGGATCAGTAACTTCGAAGACCTGATCGAGGCACTCCGGAAAAGGCATGATTACTTCCATGAAAACGGATGCCGGCTTTCGGACCACGGGATCGAGACCATCTACGCGGAGGAATACACGCAGCCGGACCTGGAATACATCTTCAACAAGATACGCTCGGGCAAGAAGCTCAGCCAGGACGAAATCCTCAAGTTCAAATCCGGCATGCTTGTAATCTTTGCCACGATGGACCACGAAAAGGGGTGGACACAGCAATTCCACATCGGGGCCATACGGAACAACAATTCCCGGATGCTGAAGCTTCTGGGACCGGATACGGGCTATGATTCCATCGGCGATTTCGAAATCGCACGGCCGATGTCCAGGTTTTTCAACCGCCTGGATTCCACGGAAAAACTTACCAGGACCATCGTGTATAATCTGAATCCACGGGATAACGAACTGATCGCCACCATGCTCTATAATTTCAACGACGGCAGTACACCCGGCAAGATGCAATTCGGTTCCGGGTGGTGGTTCCTGGATCAGAAAGACGGCATGGAGAAGCAGATGAATGCCCTGTCCAACCTGGGACTCCTGAGCCGTTTCGTGGGTATGCTGACCGATTCCAGGAGCTTCCTGTCCTACCCCCGCCATGAATACTTCCGCAGGATCCTCTGCAACCTGCTCGGGAACGATGTGGAGAAGGGTCTGATCCCGCCGGACATGGACCTGCTCGGCAAAATGGTGGAGGACATCAGCTACCGGAACGCACGCAGCTATTTCGGCTTTTACGACGAGGCCTGAGGGGCAGCGAGGGATTCTTCCGCTTCGGGCGGCCGGACTTCCCTACATCAGGAAGATCCCGGTTTTACGGCAGTGCTCCTGCATTTCACCCGGCCAGATGCTGGCCTGTACCTCCCCGATGTGCGCCTTGCGCAGGAAATACATGCAGATCCTGGATTGCCCGAATCCCCCGCCGGCGCACTCCGGGAA
>CAZNQG010000121.1:0-9864 GCA_964575235.1 uncultured Bacteroides sp. | reverse complement strand
CTGCTGGGGGTTTCCCAGAAACTCCGGCACGCACCCTTCCGCCTGTCCCTGGTTGCACACAACCTCCAGAAACCGGATATGCGATACCTGGATCCCTCGAAGAGCCCAGAAGACCTGGATCCCATAACCGGAGAACCCCTGCCGGAGAACAGGTGGGAAAAGCTGGGGGACAATGTCATGCGGCACCTAATTTTCGGGATCGAGTTCATTCCTTTCCAGAATTTTTACCTCAGAGCAGGATACAACTACCAGCGCCGGCAGGAACTGAAGATCTCAACACGGACAGCCATGGTCGGCTTTTCCTGGGGATTCGGCATCCGGATCTCGAAGTTCAACCTCAGTTACGGCAGGGCAAGCTACCACCTGGCCGGGGCTTCCAACCACTTTTCAATCTCTACGGATTTTTCATCCTTCTCCCGCGACTAGAAATTTGTAAATTAGCATTCTCAACAAAGTCCAGGGATGAAGCGAACCGAGGATCTGGTTATTGCAATCGACGGGCCTTCTTCAGGTGGGAAAAGTACCTTCGCAAAGGCCATTGCCGGGAGGCTGGGACTCACTTATGTGGACAGCGGGGCCATGTACCGGGCCGTGGCATTGTATGCCCTGGAAAAAGGGCTGATCGAGAACAACCGCATCAGGGAAAAGGAACTGATCGGACAACTCGACAGGATCGACATCGAGATCCGGCCCCGGGTCGGTGAACAGGCATATGAGACCTGGATGAACGGGAAGAATGTTGAAGGGGACATCCGGGGAGTGGAGGTTTCGAAATGGGCCAGCACGGTCAGCGCCATCCCCCAGGTAAGGACATCCATGGTTGATCTGCAGAGAAAGATCTCCCGGAAACGGGGAGTGGTCATGGACGGCCGGGACATCGGGACGGTGGTCTTCCCGGAGGCGGATATCAAGATCTTTCTTACCGCCGGGGCAGATGTGAGGGCTGAAAGAAGGTACCGGGAGATGATCGAAAAAGGAATCCCGGCAAGCTATCAGGAGGTGCTCGAGAACATTAACCTGCGCGACCACCAGGATTCAACCCGGCAGGCAAGTCCCCTGACCCGTGCCGAAGATGCCGTCGACCTGGATAACTCCGACATGACCCTGGAAGAACAGATGACCTGGTTCGAGAATCTACTTGAAAAAAGGAGAAAGGAATGCACATGATCCGGATCGAGGTGGACGGGAAGTCCGGTTTCTGCACCGGCGTGATCCGGGCAGTAAAAACTGCTGAAGAAAACCTGGAAAAGGAGAATAAACTCTTTTCCCTCGGGGAGCTTGTCCACAATCCCCTGGAAGTCGGCCGGCTTGGCGAAATGGGTCTAAAGCCGGTGTCCTACGAGGATTTCGACCGTTTGAAAAACTGCACCCTTCTCATCCGGGCACACGGGGAACCCCCGGAGACCTTCCAGAAGGCAGCGGAGCGGAACATCCGCCTGGTCGATGCCACCTGTCCCATTGTTAAAAAACTCCAGGACCGGATCAGGGAAGCTTACCGCGAAATAAAGGCAGGAGGAGGCAGCATCCTGATCTTCGGAAAAGCGGATCACCCGGAAGTCAGGGCCCTGGTCGGCCATTCGGACGGAAAGGCTCAGGTGGTCAGGGAACCCGAAGACCTTAACTTGCTTGAACCACCCGTGTACCTTTATTCGCAGACCACCATGAACCTGGATGAATACACCCGCTTCCGGGAATTGCTCAGGGATCGCATGAGGGACTGGGGAATGGACCCGGATAAGGACCTGCATGTACACCATACCATATGCAGGCAGGTATCCTCAAGGGAGGAATACATCAGGGATTTTGCCGGCCGGTTTGACCTGATACTGTTCGTGAGCGGGATAATGAGCTCCAACGGGAAGGCCCTTTACCGGGTATGCAGGCAGGTCAATGAGCGTTCCCACTTTATCAGCCGTCCCGAAGAGTCCGACGCTATTTCGCTTGAAGGAGTGAACAGCATCGGCATCTGCGGGGCTACCTCTACCCCGCAATGGCTTCTTTTTTCCGTAAAGTCAAGGCTGGAGAAAAGGATAAAAAATGTAACAGGGACTTAATACCTACTGTGTTTTATTACTATAAATTTACTTAATTTAGGTTTCCGTTTTGCTAACCCACATTTTATGGCTAAAATAAAGAAGATCGGGGTACTTACATCCGGCGGGGATGCACCCGGAATGAATGCCGCCATAAGGGCGGTCGTACGAACGGGGGTTTATTCCCGCCTCAAGGTAGTCGGCATCCGTCACGGATACGAAGGAATGATCAACGGGTACTTCAAGGAGCTCAAGGCCCACAGCGTCAGCGATATCATACAAAAAGGAGGAACCATTCTCAAAACGGCAAGAAGCAAGGCATTCCGCACGGTGGAAGGCAGGAGGCAGGCTTACGAGAAGATCAGGGCGGAAGGAATAGACGCCGTTGTGGTGATCGGGGGGGACGGTACCCTGGCGGGCGCCCGGCAGTTTTCCGAAGAATACGACATACCCTTTGTAGGGATCCCGGGAACAATCGATAACGACATTTACGGTACGGATTATACCATCGGTTACGATACGGCCCTGAACACGGTCGTGGAGGCCATCGACAAGATCCGCGATACGGCAAGTTCGCACAACCGCCTGTTTTTCATCGAAGTGATGGGGCGGGATGCCGGCTTTATTGCATACCGAAGCGGAATTGCCTGCGGTGCGGAGGCCATCCTGGTTCCCGAAATAAAAGGACAGGTGGAGGGACTGAAAGATTTCCTGGAAAAAGGGTTCAAGCGCCGGAAATCGGCCAACATCATCATCGTGGCCGAAGGGGAGATATCCGGAGGAGCCTTTGCCATTGCCAAGAAGGTCAAGAAGGATTTCCTGGATTACGATGTGAGAGTGTCCGTGCTGGGACATATACAGCGGGGGGGTACGCCCTCGGCATTCGACCGTGTGACGGCAAGCCAGTTTGGATTTGCCGCCGTACAGGCCCTGCTGGACGACCAGCAGTCCATCATGATCGGGATGGATAACGGTGAAATCAGCCACTGTACCTTCAACAAGGCCATCAAGAAACACAAGACCATTGATCCCGAGAAGATGGAGCTCGCCGAAATCCTTTCTACCTGATTGATTTTCAAAAAAATATTACAGGGACTGTCCCCGGCCATGCTCGAAACGGACGGTCTCTTTTTTTTCCTACGAAGATAAATGTACGCCGAAGTCATCCTGCCGTTGTCCCTTCCCACCGTGTTTACCTACCGGTTACCGGAGGGGATGGAAGCCCGTCCCGGCACGCGTGTGCTGGTCCCCCTCGGCCCGCGCTCCCGGTACAAGGGAATGATCCTCCGCACCTTTTCGGATGAACCCGCTGTAAAGGGGATACGAGACATAGAGTCCGTACTGGATTTCCGGCCGCTGGTCAGTACACAGCAGTTGAAATTCTGGCAGTGGCTGGCGGATTATTACATGTGCAGTCTGGGGGAGGTCTACCGGGCGGCCATGCCCAGGGGACTCAAAGAAACCTATGCCCCGAAGCTTGTCCCCCATGCAGGACTTGCAAAAGGCTTTCAAAAGGAAGATAAACTGAACGGGCTGATGGACGGGCTGGGGAGGGCACCCAAACAGTTGCTCATCCTGCAGCGGCTGGTGGAACGGTTACTGGAGGCGGGGGGACTGGACCGGAGCATCCCGAAGGCATCCCTTGCCGGACAGATGGATTTCAGCGAATCGGCTTACAGGGGACTCCTTCGCAAGAAGATCATCCGGGAGCACAGCGAGCAGATGCTCCGTATGCCGGACGAAGGACGAAGGCTCAGGCCGCCGAAGACCCTCACGCCTAACCAGCAAGCCGCGATGAATGAGATCCGGCAGAATTTCCTGGGAAAACCCGTTGTTCTCCTGAAAGGCGTTACCTCAAGCGGCAAGACCGAGATTTACATACACCTGATCCGGGAAATGCTCGATCGGGGCCGGCAGGTGCTCTACCTGCTGCCCGAGATCGCCCTGACGGCGCAGATCGTCGAGAGGCTCCGTGATGTTTTCGGGGATGCCGTTGGCATATACCATTCGAAGTACCCGGATGCTGAAAGGGTGGAAACCTTTCTCAGGGCCAGGGATAATCCCCTGGGAAGGGAATACGGCGTCATCCTTGGGGCCCGGTCGGCCGTCTTCCTGCCGTTCAGGGACCTGGGACTGGTGATCATCGACGAGGAACAAGAACAGAGTTACAAGCAGGCCGATCCCGCTCCCCGCTATCATGCACGCGATGCTGCCGTTGTACTGGCAGAGCTCCACTCGGCCCGGGTTCTTCTCGGTTCGGCCACCCCGTCCTTCGAGTCGTACCATAACGCCAGGAAGGGGAAATACGGGCTGGTCGAACTCCGGGAACGCTTCGGTAAGATGAGACAGCCCGAAATCATCCTGGCCAACCTGCGCGAAGCCTACCGAAAGAAAACCATGGTCTCCCATTTCACGCCGGAACTGTTCGGCCTGATGCGGCAGATCCTGGAGGAGGGAAGGCAGGTGATCCTCTTCCAGAACCGGCGGGGATTCTCGCCCTATATCCAATGCATGGACTGCGGGTGGATCCCGGAATGCAGGTACTGCGACGTCAGCCTGGTCTATCACAAAGCCGAGCGGAAACTGGTGTGCCACTACTGCGGTTATGCCGAACCCCTTCCAACGGGCTGCCCGGAATGCGGGGAAACCCGGATACATACGCGTGGTTTCGGGACCGAAAAACTGGAAGAGGAGGTGGAGGGACTGTTTCCGGGCTGCAGCGTTGTCCGGATGGACCTGGATACCACCCGCAGCCGGAAGCAATACGAAAAGATCATACGTGATTTTGAGGCCGGCAACACCCGGATCCTGGTGGGAACGCAGATCGTGACCAAGGGACTGGATTTTGATGATGTGGGACTCGTGGGGGTCCTGCATGCGGATAACCTCCTGAACTTCCCGGATTTCAGATCGTACGAAAAAAGCTACCAGTTGATGTCACAGGTGGCAGGCCGCAGCGGTCGGAAAGACCGCAGGGGGAAAGTGGTGATCCAGACCTCCCAGCCGGAACACCCGGTCATTCAGCAGATCATTCGCGGCGATCACCATTCCATGTACCTGAACCAGATGGAGGAACGGCAGGCCTTCCATTATCCTCCATATTACCGGCTCCTGCGAATCACCCTGAGGCACGGGGAGCGGGACCTGCTCGAGAGGGCTTCGTCCCGGCTTGCCGGATCCCTGCGTGAAGGGCTGCAGTCCAATATAACGGCTACGGGGCGGAAAGCCAAAAGTCCCGTTCCCGAAGTCCTGGGTCCCCAATCCCCCCTGGTCAGCCGGGTACAAAAGATGCACCTGATGATCATCCTGGTCAAGCTTCCCCGTACCGGGGCCATGGGCAGACAGAAGGACACCGTAGGGGAGGCCATTGAACGGATCCGGTCGGACCGGCAATACGGCAAATTGTTCATCATCCCGGACGTCGATCCGTATTAATTTATTAATTTTGCGCGCACGGGATGTAGCGCAGCCAGGTTAGCGCGCGTCGTTCGGGACGACGAGGTCGAGAGTTCGAATCTCTCCATCCCGACCAAAAAAACCCTGCACACGATGCAGGGTTTTTTAATGATGATGGCTCATGACTGTTTCCTAACCGTGGATTTCGTAACAAGCCGTTGACTGGTCTGAACGCCGCCTGTACACTCCTTGGGATTCCGCAGAAAACTTTTGCTAATACTGGCATTTTATTATATATTTCCGATTCAAATTATTCCTTAACCTAAACTTAAATCAACCTAACCATCTAAACTATGGAAAGAAAGATACTTAACCTGTTAACGTTAAGTGTATTTTTCCTGTTCACCTCCCTTGCTTTGCATGCACAGCGGACGGTGACAGGAACGGTACTAGATGAGAATGCTGAAGCGATCCCGGGTGCGAATATTTTTGTGGAGAACACCACCATCGGGACCATTTCAGACATGGAAGGGAAGTTCTCCCTGGAGATTCCAGGCGAGGGCTCCATTGCCCTTGTCATCTCTTTTGTCGGTTACACACCGCAGAGATTGGAAGTTACCAACCAGACCGTCCTGGATATCGTCCTGGTCCCGGAATTCGTGGACCTGGACGAGGTAGTGGTGGTCGGCTACGGAACGGTTCGAAAGAGCGACCTTACCGGATCCCTCGCTTCGGTCACCAACGAACAGATCCAGGAGATGCCGGTAACCAATGCCTATCAGGCCATACAGGGACGCGCGGCCGGCGTGGATGTTGTAAACTCCAGTTACGGTCTGAATACCAGGCCCCAGATCCGCATCCGGGGCAACCGGTCCATCAAGGCGGGTAACGATCCCCTGTATGTGGTGGACGGGGTTCCGCTGGCCGGGACCATTGCCGATCTCAACCCCAACGACATCGAGTCCATTGAAATTTTAAAGGATGCATCCGCCACGGCCATATACGGTTCAAGGGGTGCAAACGGGATTGTCCTGATCACCACACGGAGGGGAGAGGCCGGACAGTTCAGCGTGAATTTTGACGGTTCCTGGACGATTAAGAATCCCCTGAGGTTTTATGATCAGATGACGGGTCACCAGTGGATGGAAATTGCCAGGAACAACCGCCGGAATGCCAACCGGTACGATACGCCTTATCCAAATCCCGACGATGACTATGCCCTGCTCCAGAACATGACTTACACTTGCTGGGAATCCGTTGAAATGGGATACGAATGGAACGACGACGGAACCGTAAAAACGCGTCCCGTCACCGACGAAGAAAGAGCAAGATGGTCCCAGGTAATGGATGTGGTCCCGGACGAAGTCCCCCTCTACCATCCCGACGATGTACGGACCTATGACTGGTTCAGCGAAGGCCGCAACAAAAATGCACTGACCCAAAACTACCAGCTTAGTATGAGCGGGGGGACCGAAAGGCTGGCCACCTATTTTTCCCTGGGGTATATCAATGAAGATGGAATGGGAGTCGGCGAAAATTACCAGAGGATCAGTCCGCGGTTGAATATGGATCTCCAGGCGACGGACTGGCTGAAAATCGGCATGAGCACCACGTTTAATTCTGAACTGGCAGACTACGGTGAAGGATTGTTCAAGGGGGTTACCAGCATGCTCCCGATCTCACTGCCCTATGACTCCACGGGTGAATTTCTGATCAACCCGACCGACGACACCATGGTGAAAAACCCGCTTCGTGATGAGCAGTTGAATACCCGGGAAGACAGGGTCAGCAGGTATCTGGGAGCCTATTATGCTGAAATCTCATTCCTCAAGAATTTCAAATACCGGTTAAACGTAAGCCAGGATTTCAGGCACTGGCGGAGGGGGAGGTACCAGCATGAACTGTCTTCCGCACGCTATCCCAGTGTGAACTGGGTACAGTACACACAGGAACAGGATTTTCATTACTCCGTTGAGAACCTTTTATTTTACAACAAGCAGATAGGCCAGCACAGCATTGGCGTCACCCTGCTGCAAAGCGTGGAAGCCAGACGACACGAACGTACCAATATGGAAGGTCAGAACTATCCTTACGACAGCCAGTTGTGGTATAACATGAATTCCACCCTGGATCCATCGACCCTGACCCTGAGCTCCGAATACAATAGATACCAGCTTGCTTCCTTCATGGGCCGGATCAATTACGGATTTATGGATAAGTATTTGCTGACGGCTTCCCTGCGTTATGACGGATCCTCCAAATTCTATGTGGACAACCAGTGGGATTATTTCCCCTCTTTCGCCCTGGCCTGGAAACTTCATAACGAAAGTTTCCTGCAGGGCGTGGATGCCCTGAGCCAGTTGAAATTCAGGGTTGGCTACGGAACGGTCGGGCAGTCGGGTACAGCTCCATACGAGACGGCGGGACGCATCCAGGAATCCTTATATGTTTTCGGGGAAGATCCTGCAAAGGGGTATGCGCCCGAACTGATCCAGACCAAGGATGTGGGCTGGGAAAAGACCACGACCACCAACATCGGCATTGACTTCGGATTCTTACAAAACCGTATTTCAGGTAGTGTCGATCTTTACAGGGCCAATACCCACGACCTGTTGCTGGACAAAACCATCCCTGCCATTACGGGTTACGACCATGTAAGGGCAAATGTGGGTAAAACCAGGAACGAAGGCATCGAAATAACCCTGAATACCTTCAATGTCTCAAGAGGCGCTTTCAGGTGGGAAACGGATTTTAATTTCACAAAAAACAAGGAGCAGATCCTCGAGCTGGCAGAAGGCGCCGAGGACGACATCGCCAACGAGTGGTTTATCGGACAACCAATCCGGTCGTATTATACCTATGAATACGACGGGATATGGCAGGAAAAGGACAGCACCTTGATTGAATTCTACAACAATACCGGTAACAACGGTTTTGCACCGGGCAAGATACGCGTGAAAGACGTGGATGGCAACGACACCATCAATACCAACGACCGGACCGTTGTCGGTCACAACGTTCCCAAATTCTCGGGTGGATTGACCAACCGTTTATACTACAAAGGATTTGAATTATCCTTTTTTATATTCTTCAGGGTTGGCCATGGCATCTACAGCAGGGACTCACATTACTTTACCCACACCGCCCGTTATTCAACCCCGTTTAACGTCAATTACTACCTGCCCATGGGGACGCCGGAAGAAAATGCAGACGCCGATCATCCGGCACCATCCAATACCAGGGACCGGTACGAAAGCGCCCTGTGGTACAGGAAGGCTTCCTTCATGAAGCTGAGGCATGTTACCTTATCCTACGATTTTCCAAGAACCTGGCTGGCCAATGCAAGGATCAAAAGCCTGCGGTTGTCGGTACAGGCATACAACCCGTTGCTGATCACAGACTATCCCTTCCTGGACCCCGAAGCACAGAATAGCGATACCAACCGGATTCCGGACGGGACCAGCGACAAGGGATGGACCTTCAGCTTGAGACTGGGATTCTGATTACCATACCTGTTTATTGAAAAAATCATAAGAAGATGAAAAAGATATTAGTAGCATTCACCGTATTCACAGTGCTGACCTTCCTGTCCTCCTGCGAGAAGTTCCTGGAGGAGGAACAGGTAGCCACGCTGAGCTATGGATATTACGAAACCGAGCAGGGTTGCGAGGCCCTGGTCAATGCCTGTTACGAGTCGTTGAGGCTGAAGGCAGGGAATGAATGGTCCTACGGCATGTTCAATTACGGTACCGATGAATACATGAAAGGGTATGAGTGGACACAGCCGTACGCACAACCGGAATACAACGACTATACGCCGGACCTGGATGCCGAAAACAAGGGTGATTCCTTTGTGGCCGATGTCGGCGACCTCTGGGCGATCACCTATAACGGTATCGACCGCTGCAACGTTGCCGTGGAAAAAATTCCCCTGGTGGACGACGGCATCGGCATGCTGAAGGATCAGGAAGGGAAAGACATGCGCATGGCGGAAGTGCGTTTCATCCGCGCTTACCATTATTTCGTCCTGGTCCAGCAGTTCGGGGCCATCCCCCTGACCCTCGAAGCCAGCTCGGGACTGGAATTCGAATGGCCCAGAATAGCGATCACGGAGATCTACGATGCCATCGTGGATGACCTGGCCTGGGCTTACGATCACATCCCGGAAACACAGACCCAGTTTGGAAGGGTGACCAAAGATGCGGTAAGGCATTACTGGGCCAAGGTATTGCTGACCCGTGCAAGCTATGAGCCCGATCCTGCCGATAATGCGAGGGACTATGACCGTGGCGGGAACCCGGCGCAGGACCTTCAGAAAGCTGCCGAACTGATCGACGAAATACGCAACGGAGGACGTCATTCACTGGTCCCGGATTACAGCGACCTGTTCAAAGAAGGGAACGAGGTAAACGATGAAATCCTCTTCTCCATCCAG
>CAZNQG010000120.1:0-9877 GCA_964575235.1 uncultured Bacteroides sp. | reverse complement strand
ATTTCCGGGCTGCCCATGAAAAGGGTTTTCATTCTTCCGGGTTGTATTTGGCCAGATCGAGGAAATGGCCCATTCGTTTTTGCTTTGTTTTCAGGTAAAATTCATTATGCTTGTTGGGTTCTATGATCAGGGGAACGTTCTCAACGATCGTGAGGCCGTATCCTTCCAGTCCCGCCCGCTTGACCGGGTTGTTCGTGATCAGCCTCAGTTTTCCCAGTCCCAGTTCAGCCAGGATGCTGGCACCTGTGCCGTAATCCCTTTCATCCGCTGAAAAGCCAAGATCCAGGTTGGCATCCACGGTATCCTTCCCCAGTTCCTGAAGCCTGTAGGCCTTGATTTTGTTGAAAAACCCGATCCCCCTTCCTTCCTGGTTCAGGTATATAATCACGCCTTTTCCTTCTTTTTCCACCATTTCCATGGCCTTATGCAGCTGCGGACCGCAATCGCAGCGGTAGGACCCGAAAATATCGCCGGTGATGCACGAGGAATGGACCCTGGTCAGCACTGCCTCATCGCGGGTCCAGCTTCCCTTGACCAGTGCTATGTGCTCCAGTCCGTTTGATTTCTGGATGAAGGGAATCAGCCTGAAGTTACCGAACTGGGTCGGAAGGTTCACCTCAACTCCCTTGATGACAATGCTCTCGGTTTTGAGCCGGTAGGCGATCAGGTCCTTAATGGTTATCAGCTTCAAATTGAATTTTTTAGCTATCTCGAATAGCTGGGGCAGTCTTGCCATGCTCCCATCCTCGTTCATGATCTCCACCAGTGCCCCGCCGGGCGAAAGGCCTGCCATCCGGGTAAGGTCTACAGTTGCCTCGGTGTGCCCGGACCTTCTCAGTACCCCTTTTGACCTTGACTTCAGCGGGAAGATGTGCCCGGGGCGGGCGAGATCCGCCGGCCGGGTGACCGGGTCGACCAGTGCGCGAATCGTTTTGGCGCGATCGCCGGCGGATATGCCGGTGGTGGTCCCGTGTCCCATCAGGTCAACCGAAACGGTGAATGCCGTCTGATGCAGGCTGGTATTTTTGCCTACCATAAGGTCCAGCTCCAGTTCATTGCATCTTTCCTCGGGTAGTGCAGTGCAGATGAGACCCCGCCCGTGGGTTGCCATGAAGTTCACTTTTGCCGGTGTAATGAGTTCGGCAGCAGCCACAAAATCCCCTTCGTTCTCACGGTCTTCATCGTCGACCACAATGATGATCTTGCCCCTGCGGATATCCTCAATAGCCTCGTCTATCGTATTGAAAAGATACCGATCAGTCTCCTGTTCTTTTTGTTGGATCCCAGACATTCGTTTTCGTTCCTGATACAAATTTTACAAACCCGGCAAGCAGGGCCAGGTTCATGGAGTAGAAATGTGTGATAAACCGCAAAAATACAACATGTACGCCTATTTTCCTCAGTAAAAGGTCAATAATTGGAAGGACCAGCAGGCCGGCCTGTATATAAAACAGGATCCGGTAAAGCTGGTTCCCGGGTGAAAGTGCAAATGTGGCCCCCAGGGCCAGGAGAAGGAAGAAGGGTCCGAACCACCGGAGGACCTTATGCGATATGAAGCTGAATGAAAGCCCGGTAGCCGGGGACCAAAGCATGCGGCAGAAAGTTCTGAGGTTCTGGAAATTGCCGGCGGAGATCCTGATCTTCCGGCGGAATTCTTCCGAAAGGAGGTTGGGGACATTCTCCAGGCATACGGCTTTCATTTCAAGGATGCATTTTTTCTTCCGTTCCAGCACCTTCATGGTAATGTAAAAATCATCCACGGAAAAGTGGGTGGGTACATAGCTGTAATATTCATTCCGGACGGCATAGCAGGCCCCGTAAGCACCGATCATGGTTCCCCATATCTTGCCCTCGTAATATTTGAGTCGGATTTCCCTGGACATGAAGGACCATTCCTGAAGGGAGATCCCGCTTTTGTCTATCCTGATGTTGCGGATGTTTGCTCCCACCAGTCCGATCTTCCGGTTCCGGAAATGCTTCACCAGTTCGAAGATGGTATCTTCCGTGAACATAACCTTTGCATCCGTAAGGATCAGGATCTCCCCCATGGCTTCGTCCCGGAGCCGGTTGATAACGGCCGGCTTGCCCCTGCGCTCCCGGAACGGGAAAAGCCGCAGAGCCTCGTTCTCGTTGGAGTAAACCTGGAGTTTTTCGTTGGTTTTATCGGTCGAACCGTCCGAACCGACCAGACATTCAATCCGGTCTTCAGGATAGTTGGTGTTGAATATATTGCGAAGTTTTTCCGAGATCACGGACTCCTCGTTGTAAACGGCCAGGATCACAGATACGAAGGGCAGGTTGTCGGCAGGCTCGAATACCTCCTCGTTCTCCTTCTTTTTTCGTGCCACCAGTTTAAGGATCAGGGGATAGATAATATAGGAATGCAGGATGGCAGCAACCGATACCCAGAAAATAATCGCCCAAGTCATGCAAGCTGTGCTTTATAAAAGGAGATCAGTTTTTCGGAGAGCACTAAGTTATCAAAATTTTCCTTAACAAGACGGCGGGCTTTCAGCCCCATCTCCCGAATGATTTCCGGGCGGTTTACCAACATTTCCAGGACCTTCAGGTATTCTCCGGGCTTATCTGCAATGAACAGGTGTTCCCCGTCTCTGGCACCGATCCCGTCCGCACCGACGGCCGAGCTGATGACGATCCTGCCCATGGCCATGGCTTCCAGTATCTTGATGCGGATCCCGCTTCCCGAAAGAAGCGGTGCGATCATGACGCTATGCCTGCTATAGAATTGGATGGCATCCTCCACTTCGCCTTCGGGAAACACCCCGGGCGGAGGATCGCCTTTGAAATACCGGGAAGAATTCCGGCCTGCGACATGAAGGTCCAGCTCGGGCCACCGGGAATGCATTTCCGGCCATACCTTTTTAAAGAACCAGTCCAGTCCCTCCTGGTTCGGTCCCCAGTCAAGGGCTCCTATGTAGAATAGCCTGACCTGCTCGTCCGCATTACCGGACGGGTAATCCGCCAGGTTGAGTCCGGCTCGACAAACCATCACCGGAATCCCTTCGCGAATCCGGCTGAACCCATCGGCATCGGGATCCGATATGGGAACCAGCATGTCTATCGTTCCGAGGAGAGCCTTCTCCAGGGCAAAAATCCTTCCGGAGAGGGACCGCATGTATAATTTGCGGAAGGGATTCCCTGCTTTCCTGGCTCTGATCTCCCAGATCCGGTGTTCCAGGTTGTGGGCGCGCAGGGAGAGCAGGGGACCCTTTCCGATGAAACGGGTATAACCGTAAAGGTAGGGTCCTTCCATCTGGACGATGTCGAAATTCCCGCCGGCCAGGCATTTAACCAGCTCGGTCCGGAAGGGTTTCGACGCAAATCTATCGGCGATGTAGGGTCGGGAAGAAAAGAGGAAATTCCACAGGAGCTCGAACGGACGGATCCTGGTGTCGACGGGGACTGAAATAACCTGAATCAGCTCCCGGACATGGGACGGTATGCGTTCGGGCGGGAAATAATGCTTCCCGGTATTCATGGCCAGCAGGGTGACCTCCGCACCGTTACGGGCGAGTCCCAGTGCCAGGTTCAGCGTGGCAATGGCACCTCCGTCCCTGGGCGGCCATGGCATTTTCGTACTGAGAACCAGTATTTTCATGACGAAAATCCCAGCTTGATTCGCATATACCGTATCCTGCGGCGTATCTTCCGGATGGCCGATCCGTAGGTTTCGATGTTAAGCAGCGCCGAGTCCGTCATGGATTTGTAGGTAAGCCAGATGCCGATGGGCAGTAAAATGGCGGAAGAGAGCCACATTCCCATGAACGGGCTCATGGCGCTGTCCCTGGCAAACTGCTCACCCGACATGGACAGGATATACCATGCCAGAAAAAACAGGACCGATATCACCGTAGGCATGCCCAGTCCCCCTTTCCGGATGATAGCACCCAGGGGGGCTCCGATGAAGAAGAAGATGAGGCAGGCAAAGGAAAGGGTAAATTTTCTGTTTTTTTCGACCTGGTATTTGCGCAGCCGTTCCACTTTAGCCGTTGAGTTCGTTTCCGAAGTTGAGATGAAATTCATGGTTGCCCGGGCCTGGGACAGGGCTGCTGTAAGGGTCTGTTTCCGGTTACGGTCCGCAAGTTCCGCGTAAAGGCTGTCCAGGTTGAGCCTGAATACAACGGGGCCGGACTGAGCTGTGTCCGCTTGTTTAAAACGGTGACGGGTGGACCTGTAGCCATAATAGGTGCGCCTGGAGAGGGATTGATTCAGCCCGGAGTAGATCCGGTTGATCTCGGTTTGGAAGGAATCCTCATAATGCTCCAGCATGGCCAGGCTCATCATGGAGTAATTGCTTTTGAACAGGGATTCGTCCGTACGGTCCAATCCGAAACCCGTAAGCTCGATCAGGATAGATTGTTCCTTGAAATAATCCTTCCGGTGAGGGAAGGTGAAATCCTTCCGGCTTTTATATTCTGAATCAATCTCGGTGTATGAGCGCCCACTTAATAGTGTGAATATCAGATATGTATCGTCCTCAGAGACCTCCATAAACCCCGAATCGGCCACGGTTACCATCGTGTTCCCCTTGCGCTCGGTATGGTCGTAGATACGGATGCCGTACATCATGTTGCTATTGGGATCCTTACGGTCGATACGCATGCTGTAACCTTCAATGCCGTTGTAAAAAATGCCTTCAACGATGTTGAAGGCCGGACGTTTACGCTGTATGTCGTATAGAAGGGAACGCATCTTCAGGTTCGCCACGGGAAGCACATAATTCGAAAAGGCGAAGGCCCCGATGCTCATTGCAACGATCAGGATGATCAGGGGGAGCATGATCCTCACGAGCGATATGCCCGATGATTTCATTGCGGTCAGCTCGTAATATTCCCCCAGGTTCCCGAAAGTCATCAGGGCTGCCATCAGGATGGCCAGTGGAAGGGCCATGGGCACCATGGAGGCCGTGAGGTAAAGTACGAACTCGGATACGACCGGGAATTCCAGTCCCTTGCCCACCAAATCGTTTATATACTTGAAAAGGAATTGCATGACCATGATGAAGATCACGATCAGGAAGGTCAGTGCAAAGGGTCCTGCGAAAGACCTCAGCAAAAGAATATGCAGGCGTTTGGCCTTGAAACGCATCTGTAAAATCCTTTTCTAAGTAAACGGCAATAAAGGTACGATATTTCAAAGACCGATCACATGTTTGAGCTCTGCAATCTGGGTGTCCCAGAGGTCAATGGCATCGTCTTTCTCATCCTCGTCGGCAAAATCCGTGATCATGAGTGAAACATCGCCGGTGAGTTCATCCTGCTTGAGCCGGAATTCAAAGTAGGTCTCCTCATTCTCTTCCCCGATCCACCGGAACCGGATGTATTTGTTGTCCTTCTGTTGAACGACCTCGGCGTGCTGTTCGGTCTTCTCCCAGATGAAGGTATATACGGAACCCTTGAGGTTTACATCGTCTGCAAACCATTCCGCGAGGCCGCCCGGAGTGCTCAAGCGATTATAAAGGACGTTGGGTGGGGAGTTGATGCTGTATTCAAGCTCATACTTTGTTTTCACTGCCTCATCTTTGGTTTAGCTCAGGGTAGGTATTGCAATATAACAATTTTTATAAAATTTCCTAATCATGCTGCCGGTGGGCGATGGGGCACTATCCTTCCTCCCGGCTTGCATGTTTACAGGCCGTGGATAACTTTTGCCATGCCGCTGTACCAAATTTTCTATATTTAGCACATGTTCCACAACCTTCCCGGTATGAGACGGATAGCCACACTGTGCCTGGTCCTTCTTTGCATCCATCCCGGGGTATCTTCGCAGGACAAGGGACTGTTTAAGAAGACCTTCCTGGAGGCCGAGTATTTTTTTATGACCGAGGAGTACCGGGAAGCACTGCACCTGTATCTGGAACTGTTGAAAACAGACCCGGAGAATGCGAACCTGCAATTCCTGATAGGGGCCTGTTACCTGAGCATTGACGGCGAAAAAAAGAAAGCCATCCCATACCTGGAAAGGGCTGTGGAGAATATGTCCCCGAGCTATCGCGAAGGGTCCTATAAGGAACGTTCGGCTCCACGCGAAGCGCTTTTTGCACTTGCACGTGCCTGTCACATCAACGGCGATTATGACCAGGCGATCAAATTCTATGAAACCTACAGGGGGATCATGATCAAGTCCCATTTTGCAGATTTGGAATACGTGAACAACCAGATCAAATCCTGCGAACGGGCAAAAGGCATGGTCCGGCATGCCCGGGACGTGGAATTCACCCGGTTGAGCGATGATGTAAACCGCTTTACGATCCATTACAACCCGGTCGTTTCGTACGATGATTCCATGCTGATTTATATGACGGACCGGCCTCTTTACAGGGCCATCGTGATGAGCCAGAGGCTGCCCGGCGGGGGATGGACGGAACCCAGGGTGATCAACGAGGAAATCGGATCGGACGGGGACTGCTGGCCGGTCTCCATGTCGGCAAACGGCAAGGAACTCTACCTGGTCCGCAAAGATGCCTACGGATCGGACATTTTTGTCAGCTACCGGAAGGGGGACCGTTTTACCGGGATGATCCCCCTTAACCGGAACATCAACAGCAATTATTCCGAAACCCATGCCTGTATTTCCTATAACGGTAAGTTGTTGTATTTTACCAGCGACCGGCCCGGGGGTCAGGGAGCGCTGGACATTTGGGTCTCGGAGACGACGGTGGAGGGGGATTGGGGTCCGCCCAGGAACCTGGGTCCCAAAATAAACACCCACTACAGCGAGGAAACACCTTTCCTGGCAGAACGGGGCACCAAACTCTATTTCAGCTCCCAGGGCCATGCTACCATGGGAGGCTTCGACATTTTCGTTTCCGAAAGGCTGCCGTATAACGATGCCGTAGCGGCGCAGGAAAGGGATTCGCGCAGAAAGCACGCTAAACCTGCTTACGATGAAGGATGGTCTTTCCCGGAGAACCTGGGGTACCCCCTCAGCACGCCGGACGACGACCTGTTCTACAATCCGCGCAAGAGCGGTCACGGTGCATACATGGCGACCATCGTAGACGGTATCAATCCACTGAAAAGCCTTTACCTGGTCCGGATAAAGGAGGAAGAGCCACAGATTGCCGCCGTCCGGAAGGGGAGTGGAAGGAAGGAGGAAAAGACCGGTGAGGAGGCCATGGAGGGGCCCGGGACCGACAGCCTGCTGGCAGAAGCGGTAAAGGAAACGGAAACACGCACCGGTACCGAAGTGACGGCCGGTACAGGGGAAAAAACCGTTACGGCCGGGGAGAAGTTCCCGGATCAACCGGAACCGGACGAGTATTACGTCCTGAACAGCATCATGTTCGGTTTCGACAGCGACGAACTGGACCCCACAGCAAAAAAGGAAGCAGACCGGGTGTTCGATGTGATGCAGCGGAATCCGGAAATCCGTCTGAGGCTTACCGGACATGCGGATGCCGTCGGAGCCGAGGAGTATAACCTGCGCCTTTCCGAGCGGAGGGCACAAAGCATCGCCGATTACCTGATGGGAAAAGGGATCCCTCCTTCACGCATCGAGGTCACCGGGGCAGGGGAGATCATGCCCATTGCCCTCAATACATACGAGGACGGCACCGACAGTCCCGAGGGCCGCAGATTGAACCGCCACGTTTCCATTAAACTTGAAAATCTGCAGGACCCCAGTGTACGCATTGAGGATATATTCGTGCCCCAGCACCTGAAACCCATGGCCGATCGATCCTACAGCATCCTTCTCGTAAACAGCAAGGTAATGCTCGATACCATGCCGGATGAAGTGGCCGGGGAGCAAACCGCCCTGATCATAACCGATTCAGCATTCCTTTACACGGCGGGTAACTTCCGGCAGAAGGCACGTGCCATGCAGTACCTGAACGAGGTGCTGGATGCCGGATACCCGGATGCCGGGATGCTGGAGCAGGACGAGCTGGAGGACCTGATCGCGAGCCTGTCGGAGGAGGGCATTGCAGTAACGGCCAGTTTCACCATCCAGATCATGGCCCTGAAGAACCCGGTGGAAACCGATTATTTCAAACCCCTTGAAGGGGTCCTGATGTTCGCCGGGCAGGATGGGTTTCACCGCTATGTATACGGTGATTTCAAGGGCATACAGGAGGCTCAGGAAAAGCTGCCCTCCATACGGGCGATGGGTTACCAGGACGCCTTTATTATAAGCATATTGCGGTTTCGGAAGTAGGCGCAGGCCACTATTCCCCAAGCAGGAAGGGCAGGGCTTCGGACAGGGTGTCGTAATACCCGGAAAGCAGCGGAGTCATACCCCCTTGCTCGATCGTTCCCCCCGCAATCCCGAGTGCGGCGAATCCGGCCAGGCGAATCGAGAGAACCCCCGCAGCCGAATCCTCAATCCCGATCACCCGTCTGCGTTCCTCGGCCTGCATTTCGAGCCCGATGCGTGCCGTTTCGGCGTACAGCCAGGGGTGGGGCTTTGGGGCCAGCTCCCCCAGGGTTCCCGCCTGGCCTTTCCGGATGGCATGCCCCGCCGTAATGATGGCATCGTAAAAATCAAGCGGATCTCCCATTTTCATGGTTCGGAACGCGGAAAGGATCTCGGGCCAGGCCTTTTCATAAAGCCCGGAGGTCACCAGGCCGATCTTGATGTTGCGGGATTTCAGGGCGAGCAGGAAGTCCTTCAGTCCGGGACTCGGCACGAATGCTTCCTGCCTGCCCCGGCCCTCCAGGATCTCCTTCATCTCGTAATGAGTGATCTCGAAATAAATACGCCGGGCCTCCTCGACGGTTTTCGTGGGACAGTATTTCTGGATACAGTATTCCAGGTGTTCCGATACGGAATGCCCCGAAACATGAGGTTCGTCTTCCGTTTCGAGTTCGAAGCGGGGATTTCCGGTCAGCCGGCCCGTGACCTGCTGTATGATCCATATCCAGAACCTCTCGCTGTTCACGCTCGTCCCGTCCAGGTCCATCAGCACGGCCTCGGCCGGTGCATCGAATACCGGATCACGCAATTCATAAATAGCCGGGTATCCGAGCTGTGATTTTACATACACCAGGGTTTTATCGTCGTAGACGATGAAGTCGGCCTTGTTATCGGAAGGGCTGAGTATGGCCTTCACTCCATCTTTTCCGGCCAGGAACAGACCGTTGCCCCCGGAGGGCTTATCGGTGAAATACCCTTTCAGTGTGCCGGGATCCGCATTGAATCCCGGAATGGGTTCCGTTCCGGAAAGATCTCCCATCGTTTTATCAGATTCCTTTCGCGATGTGGTAATATACCTCGTTCCACCGGATCTCGTTCCGGAAATCCCGGAGTTTCGTATCCCGGCCGATCAGCAGGAACTCCACACCGGCCATGTCCGCAAAGTCCTGGATGTGTTCGGAAGTAAGGTTCTGGCTGTACACGGTGTGATGTGCCCCCCCGGCCATGATCCAGGCAGCTGCAGCCGTTTTCAGGTCGGGTTTCGGATCCCAGAGAACGCGTGCCGTTGGCAGTTTCGGCAGGTCCTGTGGCGGCCGGACCGCCTCTACATCGTTTGCCAGGATCCTGAACCGGTTGCCCATGTCCAGTACGCTCACGTTGATGGCAGGCCCCTCCGGAACATTGAAGCACAACCTTACCGGGTCTTCTTTTCCGCCGATACCGAGTTCGTGGATTTCGCATTTCGGCTTCCCGTCCGCGATGGAGGAGCATATTTCAAGCATATGGGCCCCCAGCACACGCATCCCGGAAGGATCGAAGTGGTAGGTGTAATCCTCCATAAATGAATTTCCGCCGGGAAGGCCGGCCGACATGATCTTCATGGTCCTCAGCATGGCGGACATTTTCCAGTCCCCTTCCGCCCCGAAGCCGTACCCGTCGTGCATAAGGCGCTGGACCGGCAGTCCCGGCAGCTGGATCATCCCGTGGAGGTCCTCGAAGG
>CAZNQG010000119.1:0-9903 GCA_964575235.1 uncultured Bacteroides sp. | reverse complement strand
GGGCTGTATGGTATACCCCTTGTAAAGCAGGTCTTTCTCGTACAGGGTTTTCAGCAGAAACCAGAGGGTTTCGATGTATTTGTTGTTGTAGGTGATGTAGGGATCGTTCATGTTGATCCAGAAACCCATGCGATCGGTTAGTTCCTCCCATTCACGGGTGTATCTCATGACCTCCCTTCGGCAGGTTTGGTTGTACTCCGCTACGGAGATTTTTTTCCCGATGTCCTCTTTGGTAATGCCGAGTGTTTGTTCCACGGCCAGCTCGATGGGAAGTCCATGGGTGTCCCAGCCGGCCTTACGGTCGACCCGGAATCCCTTCTGGGTTTTATAGCGGCAGAAGATGTCCTTCACGGTTCTGGATATCACGTGGTGAATGCCGGGGATTCCGTTGGCAGAAGGAGGTCCTTCATAAAAAATGAATTCAGGCGCCCCCTCGCGGATCTCCAGGCTTTTTTCAAAGGTGCCTTCATCCTTCCAGAACCGCATGACCTCCTTGTTTATAGCAGAAAGATCAAGTCTCTTATATTCAGGAAATTTCACGCTCATTCAGGCAAGATTGTTACCGCCTTTTCAGAAAGCGACAAAGATAAGAATTATTTCGGGAAATAAGATGTGTAAAGGCCTGCGCAGTGATGGTCTTCGGATCCGTGAGAAAATCCTGTCCGGTCCGTTTCCGGTCCCGCGCAATAAATGTTAATTTCGCATTTGAATTAAAACCTCGAACCATGTTTTCAGGAATTGTTGAAGAAACGGCAACGGTCACCCGGGTTGAAAAGGAAAAAGGAAACCTTCACATCAGCCTGAGTTGTTCTTTTCTCGGAGAACTGGAAATTGATCAGAGCATCTCTCACGACGGGGTTTGCCTGACGGTTGTGGACCTTTCCGGAAAGGACTATACCGTTACGGCCATCCACGAGACCCTTATTAAGACCAATCTCGGGAGATTGAAGCCCGGCATGAAGGTTAACCTTGAACGAAGCGTGAAAGCCGACGGAAGGCTCGACGGGCACATGGTGCAGGGGCATGTCGACCTGAGGGCCGTATGCACGGAGGTTCGTGAATCGGGCGGAAGCTGGTACTATTCATTCGAATACGAACCTTTAAACGAGGAACACATTACCGTTGAAAAAGGGTCGGTATCGGTCAACGGGGTAAGCCTTACGGTGGTCAACTCGCAGCCAAAGTCCTTCCAGGTTGCCATCATCCCCTATACCTATGAGGTTACCAATTTTCACGAGATCCATCCGGGAACCGTTGTGAACATCGAGTTTGACATCATCGGGAAATACATTGCAAAGATCCTGAAACAGCTCGGTAAAATCTAGGGCCCGGAGGTCAGGTGGTGTATGTAGTTAAGGATCAGGTATTTCAGGCTTCCGATTTTGTTGTGGATCCTGCCCAGGCGAATCAAATCCTCGTCTGCCCCGCAGACCCGGATCTCTTTTTCGACCCGGTCGAGATGTTCCAGGGCAAGGAAGAGGAAGTGGACCTGCTGTCCGATGCCTTCCGCACGGTGGCTGTAGTTCAGGTTAAGCAGGAATTGGTTCAGTTCCCTGCGGATCTCCAGGAAACCGGTAAAATCGTCTTCCCCATGGTTTTCATCCATGCAGCATCCAAGTCCCGCAGCAATGGAGACCGATCGCTCGTAGGTTTCTTTTTTGTTCATATTCCGGCCTTTTCCTGCTTAATCCAAAAAACCATGGAAAATCGGTCACCGATAAACGATTTTTTATAATTTAACCGGCATTGCTAAGCAAGATCCTATGATCCTGGTAACCGGAGGTACCGGCCTGTTGGGAAGTCATCTCCTGCTGGAGTTGACGCGGACGGAGGACCGCGTCCGGGCCATCCGTCGGTCCTCATCCGATATCCGGAGGGTGCGTGACGTTTTTGCCTTTTACCTTGAAGACCCCGGGGCACGGTATAATAAAATCGAATGGGTGGATGGGGACACAACCGATCCGCAGTCGTTGCTGGAGGCCATGGAAGGCGTGCAAGACGTATACCATGCCGCGGCGAACGTATCCGTTGTGCCGGGAAGGAATAAAAAGCTTATGCACAACAACGTCGGGGGTACCGCCAACGTAGTGAACACCTGCCTGGAAAAACAGGTCCGCAAACTTTGTTTCATCAGCTCTACGGCCGCTCTTGGCAGCGTCGCTCCGGACGAAATGATAACGGAAGACACCCTTTGGTCGGGTTCGAAAAAACGCTCCCTTTACTCGGTCAGCAAATTCAACTCGGAACTGGAGGTCTGGAGGGGGATGGCCGAGGGACTCCAGGCGGTCATCGTGAATCCTTCGATCGTTATCGGGCCGGGGGACTGGAACCGGAGCAGCGCATATCTTTTCAAAGCGGTCTGGAAGGGAATGAAGTTCTATACCGAAGGGACCACCGGTTATGTGGACGTACGGGATGTGGTACGCGCCATGACCGAACTGATGAAGAGCAAACACCGGGGGGAACGCTTCACGGTTAGTGCGGAAAACTTATCCTACCGGCGGGTCCTGGAAATGATCGCCGAAGCCCTGGGCCGCAAACCGCCGCATATCCATGCCAGGCCCTTAATGGTTTCTGCAGCCTGGCGGCTGGACTGGCTGGCCAGCCAGTTGACGGGCAAAACCCGGAGCATTACCCGGGACGCCGCCGTATCCAGCCAGCGAAAAGCCCTTTTTTCCAACCGGAAGATCCGGGAAGCCACGGGCATGGAATTCATTCCCATCGATCGTTCGATCCGGGATACCGCTCAAATTTTTCTGCGTGAGATTGCCGTGGACGCCTGAGCATGCACTTCATTGATGCTCTGTCCGCATGTTCATGAATTTGATCTATTTTTCATACCTTGATGTCGGAATGCGGCATCCCGCTGCATCTTCACACGGGAACCAGGCTTTTTAAAACGAGTTAAATGCCGATGCCCGAATACAAAGACTATTACGCCATCCTGGAGGTCGGACCGGATGCGGGACCCGTGGAGATCAAGCAGGCCTACCGTAAAATGGCCAAGATCTACCATCCCGATATAAACCATGCTCCGGATGCCCACGAACGCTTCATTGAAATTACAGAAGCCTACGAGATCCTTATGAACCGGGATCTGAATGCCTACTACGTTTACAGGGGAAGATCGGCCGATTCCGAATTCATGCGTGCCCAGTGGGAAAGGGCTCGCCAGGAAGCCCAGGAGAGTGCACGCCGGTACGCCCAGATGAAGTTCGAGAAATTCAAGCAGGAGCAGGAAGCTTTCAAAAAAAGCGGCTGGCACGACCTGATCCTGACCCTGCGTTACATTTTTCGCGTCCTTGTTTTTCCTCTGATCGGCATATTCATTGCCCTGCCCCTGATCTCCGAGCAGGTTTCTGAGCATCCCACCGGTTATGTAATGTTCTGGTTGCTGTCCGCCATCCTGGTGTTTTTCGTCGTCAACAACTGGAAGAATTACCTGCGGATCGATTCCTATTATTACCACATCAGCGATATCGGCAAATTCTGGAAGGAAACGGTACGGAAGAGCGGCGAGGATTGTTACTATTGCCGGGGACGCAGGGCCATGATCTATCCTTACACGGTTCATGTATTCCTCATCCGCAGCATGCAGATTCAGACTTTTGGTGCCATTTACGGCAGAAGAGTAGGAACAAGCAGGGAAATGAAAACCATTCGCATCCCGAGGAGCCGGAAAGCTTTTCTGGTACATGGAATCGTATCCCTGGTAAAGATTTCGGTTCTGCTTGCAAGCATGATCTTCATCACCCGCGATCCCCTGGCCCGGCTCAGTCTCCCGATCGGACTCTTCCTGGGAGGACTTGCTGCAGGTATTATTCTTGTCATTTCTGGCACCCGTTCGAAAGTTTCCTACCTGCTGAGCTGGGGAATGTTAATCAAGATTCTGGTTTGGATCGTCCTGATCTGGTTCCTCGGTGCCTATGCGTTTATTTTCCTGTTCCTTGACCCCATGCTGGAAGCCCTCCTGCGTTTTCTGTCCAAGGACCGGCTGTTCATCCCTCTTCTGCCGCAATACCCTGCCCTTTACCGGGCTTTCTGCAAGCGTTACCAGTTATATATGGAACTGCCTGTCCTGTCTGTGATCAGTCCTCTGTTCCGCTGGCTGTTCTAGAGTGTCGGATGGATTTATTAAATTCGGAGCCTGTACCGCCCGATCAAGTTTCACGGGGAACCTTACGGTACCCTTTACGGGTATAAATTATTCCTGATGAACCTGAAAAAAAAAGAAGAACTCGCCATACTGGAGTTGTTTCGGGATCGTTTTGACGGTTTTCCGAAAGGAATCCTGAAGCCGTCCGAATCCCCGGATTTCATCCTGAGCCTGGAACCCAGGAAAAGGATCGGGCTCGAACTGACACGCTTGCACCGGCAAAATCCCGGTTCAGACCTTTTCTCCTACGAGAATATCTCGGCCTGTCTGGAGCAAAAGGAATCAAAACTGGTCCTGTACCGTAAAAAACGATTACAGGAATACTGGCTGATCCTCGCCTTGCTGGATCCTGCCGCCAAACCCAGGTACAACATGGACAACAAACTGGCAGTCTGGAAATTTTCCAGTAGCTACCACCGGGTATTCATGTTTAATGTTGCAGCAGGTCGTGTGCT
This sequence comes from uncultured Bacteroides sp., assembly GCA_964575235.1. Taxonomy (GTDB): domain Bacteria; phylum Bacteroidota; class Bacteroidia; order Bacteroidales; family SM23-62; genus SM23-62. Next base: position 5,292 of record CAZNQG010000119.1, on the reverse strand, counting down.
GGAACTTCGAAAGGACGGCTGATGTACCGGGGGAAATAAGGATTCCGTTCCCATTCTTGTGAGGCGGGATTCTACCTTCCATGTTTTTATCAAACCGTAAAAGGAGGTCCGGAAATCCCCGGCTTGGATTCCGGATGATGACGGGCCGGTATTACTGTTCCCTCGGAGGCCTGGCCTGATTGACGCGCAATTCCCTTCCTTTAACTTCCGTCCCGTTGAGTTCGTCAATGGCTTTCTGGGCTGCTGCATCATCTGACATTTCAACAAACCCGAATCCCTTGCTTTGATCCGTGTACTTGTCCCTGATGATCTTAACGGAAGTTACCTCTCCATACTCGGCAAATACTTTCTCGAGTTCTTCTTCGGAAAGATTGTAATTGAGATTTCCAGCGTAAATATTCATTTCAAAAAAATTAGTATAAACGGCAAATATATGGATTAAAAATATTAAAAATCAAAACATTCGTGTTTTTTATCTCAATAACAACCGCTCCACGATAGTAAAAGATTTGTACATTTGTTGTTTAAACTTAAACCAGTCAATTACTTATGGATCAGAAAAATGTGCATTTGCCAAAGAAACCGCGAAGGAAAACACCCGTATTTTTAATCATCATGGTCATAGCACTGATTTGTGCCATAGCCTACCTGGGATACAATTATAACGAACTCAAGAAGCAATCGGAGATTGAAAAAGCGGAACTGACCCGGCAGCGCGAGAAACTCGAAGCGGAACTGATGGAGATCTATGCGGAGTACGATTCTCTCAAGACGGAAAACGATACCATGAACATGAAGCTGCAGGCAGAACAGGACCGGATCGAGCGCCTGCTGAAGATCAATGCCAACAATGTCTATAAAATCCGGATGTACGAGAAGGAACTCCAGACCATCCGGAAGGTACTCCGGTCGTATGTGGTACAGATTGATTCCCTCAATCTGGCCAATCAGGAACTTCGCGCCGAGAATCTGGAAGTGCGTCAGCAGCTGCACCGTGCCGAAACGGAAAGGCGGGAGCTGACACAGGCCAAGGAAGAACTTACCAGCAAGGTGGAAATGGCATCCGTGCTTAGTGCCAAGAACATTGTCGTCACGGCCCTGAGAAACGACAAGGGTAGAGAGACCGAACGCTACGACAAGGCGATACGGCTTCGGATCTGTTTTACACTCCGTGAAAATCCCATCCTGGAACCGGGACCCAAGATCGTATATTTGCGGATTGCCCGTCCCGACGATGTGATCCTCACATCCGGTGTAAACTTTTTTGATTTCGAAGGCGAACAGATCGTGTATACGGCCAGCCGGGAAGTAAGTTATGAGAACGTGGACGTGGATCTTTGCATATACTGGCAGAACGACGGGCAGCTCATTCCTGGAAGTTACGAACTTAACCTGTATTCCGGCGGGTCCAGGATTGGTTCAACCACATTTGCACTCAGGTAATCATTATCAAATCCCATTGTTATGAAAATTGGAATAATCATTGGCCGTATAGGGGGTGTCGACGGAGTCGCCCTGGAAACTGAAAAATGGATCGAGGTCCTGCATCGCATGGGTCATGAAACCTTCATACTTTCAGGCCAGTATGAAGAGAGGCCCATGGACAGCAGCAGGGAAACCCTCGTTCCCGAGATGTCCTTTTTCTCCCCGGAAAGCTTCTGGAGCCAGAAAAAGGCCTTTTTCCACCCCGAAACCAATCCATCGGAATTGATCGAGCACATCGACCTCTACAGCAAGGTGATTTATAAAAAGATCCTTGAATGGATCCGGGAAAAGAAGATCGAGCTGATCGTATCGGAAAACGCCTCCTGCCTTCCATCCCATCTTGAAATGGGATTGGCCATCAAGAATGCGGTGAAGAAATCCGGCATTCCCACCGTTACCCATGACCATGATTTTGCCTGGGAACGGGGCGACCGTTACATATCCCCGCATAAGACCATTAACGAATACGTGGAATCCCATTTCCCGATGCGCCTTCATAACATTCACGCCGTGATCAATTCGCATGCCCAGAATACCCTGAAGGAAAAGTTCAGCCGGGATTCTGTGAACGTTCCCAATGTCATGGATTTTGACATTCCCTATGGCGTTCCGAATGAACACAACCGGAACATACCCCAGGTTCTCGGGTATAAGGACAATGACATCCTTCTGTTCCAGATCACCCGGGTGGTCCGCCGCAAAGGCATTGAAACCGCCATCAACCTGGTTCACCAGCTGGAGGACGAGCGCATCAAACTGGTGATCACCGGGAATTACGCCGACGATGAAGGGAGCAGGTATTACCACGAACTGGTGGATCAGATCCATGACCTGAAGCTGGGAGAGCGGGTCCGGTTTGCCTACCATTGCTTTTACAACAAGGGCATCCTGAAACAGGACGAAAGCGGTTATACCCTTTCCGATGCATATGCCTGGGCCAGGGCCTGTACCTATTTCAGCACCTATGAGGGCTTTGGAAACGCCTTCGTGGAAGCGGTTCTGGCCAAGCGGCCCGTGTTTGTGAACAATTACAAACCCGTTTACTGGCCCGATATCGGAAGCAAGGGCTTCCGGGCCGTCATGCTGGAGGACAGCGTAATTACCCCCGAAGCCCTGGAAGAGATGAAGCTTGTGATTTACGATGATAAGGTAAACCGGGAAGTAGCCGAATATAATTATGCCCTGGGCAAGAAGCTGTTCTCCTACGATACCCTGCGCGAAAAGCTTGAAGAGTTGATATCAGAAGCATTGAAGGCAGCCTAGCCTGATCAGAGGAACAACTTCCTCAGGATGTGATCGGCCAGGAACATGCCTTCCGTGGTCAGGATCAGTTTGTATTTCTTCCGGATCATTTTCCCGCTGCGAATGAATGCGAGGGACTGTTTCAGGATGTGCTCCTGGTATTCCTTTCCCCATTCATCACGGATATAGGCTGTATCCGCTCCCCAGCAGGTTCTTAGGGATGTCATCAGGTAGTCGTGAAACCCGGACTTTTCTTCCAGCTGTTCTTCTTCGTAGACCTTTTCCCCTTTCAGAATCCCCCTGACGTAGGAGGCGTTCTTTGCCATGTTCCACCTCCGGATGCGGCCGTTGTAGGAGTGTGCCGAAGGACCCACTCCCAGGTATTTTTTGCCCATCCAGTATCCTGAATTATGCCGGGAGATAAATCCAGGCAGTGCAAAATTCGAAATTTCGTAATGCCGGTACCCGTGTTTATTCATCTCTTCCACCAGGGTTGTATAGTGACCAAAGCTGGTTTCTTCGTCCAGCGGAACGATCCTGCCTTTTTTCCGCCTGTACTCCAGAACCGAACCGGGTTCGTAACTGAGGTGATAGGCTGCCAGATGGACGGGGCGGTATTCCAGAACCGTTTTAAGGTTCTTTCGCCATTTGGAATCGGTCAATCCCGGAAAGCCATAGATCAGGTCCAGACTCAGGTTTTCAAAGCCAGCAGCAGCGGCTGATTCAAGGCAGGAATGCGCCTGAGTGGAATCGTGCCTTCGGTTCATCAGCTCAAGGTCTTCTTCGTGGAAGGATTGTATGCCGATGCTTAGCCGGTTTATACCGGTCTCCCTCAGTATGGCAAGGTAGGCGGTATCCAGATCATCCGGGTTTGCCTCCAGTGTGATTTCGGCGTCCGGCTGCACCCGGTAATTCGTGCGGATGGTCCTGAAAATGCTTTCGAGCTGTACCGGTTTCAATACCGAAGGTGTGCCTCCCCCCAGGTAAATCGTTTCGAGCTCTTCCCCTTGCAGGAAATCCCGCTCGCTGGCGAGTTCCTTTCCGATTGCCTTCAGAACCGGACCCATTTGAGCCAGGGATACACTGAAATGAAAATCGCAATAGGAACAGGCATCGCGGCAGAAAGGAATATGAATATAGAGTCCCGCCATTTATTCGGGATCGGATATATAGCCGATAACGGCATTGGAAACGGCCCTGGGTTCCGGCGGAAGGGAATATATGTTGTGTTCGTATTCGTGGTTGTAGGGAGAAATGTTCAGGGTATGTCCTTCTACCACCAGGGTGCTGCTCCCGCCCGGATCGAATCCCATGGCGTCATGGATATCGAACTTCAGAAGGATCTCCGCCATGTCCTGGTGTGTTGCGCCGACGGATTCCCGGATCCTTCCGTTTATTGCAAGTATGGAAAGGTTGCCGGAGGAATCGATTCCCGCAGCAATTTTGGGTCCCCTCATATCCGTATAATCCAATCTTGCCGCCTGTGTTACGATGGAATTGCGTGTTTTCCATCCCTCGAATTTCATGTTGATGGATATTTTTCCCTGGGATAAAAGCATGGGGCCCGCCTCCACGGCATGTTCCACCTGTTCCATCCCCTTGAGAACGATGTTCGTCTCCCCCTCCGGGTCTTCCAGTTCCATCGGGAAGACATCGTTTCGGATCGAGAGGGTCAGTCCCACAGGAATCACCTGAGCCTTTTCCGTATCCCGTACCACCTCTTTGACCCGCGTGCCCGCCATACGCACAATGGTCCGCCCGGCAGCCGGTATTTCCCTCCGGTCAAACATCAGATCATAATATGCATAGGGAATACCCGGATCGGTGTTGTTGTAGGCCTCGGGCGTGAACAGGATCCGCTCTCGTCCCGCAAGCAGTTCAAGTCCGCCGGATGCGTTTACCCGCTTTATCTCGATGTTCCCATTGGATTGTATCAGTATGGCTGCTTTGTTAAACAGGGGCGGAGAAAGCACTTTACGGTCGGAAATGATCAGGCCCAGGGGTGATCCGATATAGGTTTCGGGCAGCCCGAGTTTTCCGACCAGTTCCGGATTCAGGATGTATCCACCGTTCCATGCAATCCTTGCAGGAATATTTCTTTCTTTCTCAAATTCCCTGCAAAAAGCCGTAACCCTCATGGGGCGGTCCGCCGTCGACAGGGTTGCGAATTTCCAGTTCTTACCGGATCCCCTGTTGTTGACCCGTGCAATGACCCCGTTCCAGGGATGCCCGTCTTTATAGATGCCGCTGATATACCGGTATTCCACTTCCGATGATTTCCGGGTCTTTCCACTGAGCCTGTCCACTACATGCCGGACGGGAGATCCTCCCGATTCGGCTTCCTCCTGCAGGGTTTTCAGCAACTTTTTTTCTCCCAGTTCGTTGCACAGCTTCAGGTACTGTTCGCTCTTCATGATCTCGCTGAGTTCCCTTGCCGTCTGGATTGGGGTTGGATAGGCAAGGGTCGGCCGGATGCCCGCCGGCACAAACTGAATGTAGCCGCTGTGCATGGGAATGCCCAGCAGGTTGGCTGTAATCGGGCTCCGGACCTTCCCGATGTGAAAA
>CAZNQG010000118.1:0-10101 GCA_964575235.1 uncultured Bacteroides sp. | reverse complement strand
TTTAATTTTGAAATATCGATTTGTTGTTCCTTTTCCCCATAGAAAGGCTCTGTGATCTGCAGAATTCCATAGGTATCAAAGATCCTTATATAATTGGATTCTTTAGATTCTGCAGCTTCCTTTAGGAACTCTTCCAGGGAAATTCCCAGCTTTTCTTCATCGAAAGAAATGATGATGTATGAGGAGACCGGATTAGGAACAATGATCAGAGGAATACTCATTTTCATGCCCCCACCTCCGTCATATACGTCAAATTCGCCAAGACGTGGGCTCGACCATCCACACGGGTTGCACACCCTGGCCCTGAATAATGAGCTACCCTCATCAACGGCCTGGACATAAAGGTACGATGCTGACGAACTCGACAACATATCAACTGTAGATCCAAGAACCTCCCAATAGTATGCGGAGTATGGACCTCCATTGTCCGACTCAACATAGATGATAGCGTATTCATTAATTGCCATTTCATAGGGTGATGCGGGTGGAGTAAATTCCGGTGGGGTAGGGGCACCCACCCAAAGGGGATATTGCTTGCACTCCAAAGTAGCACTCATCATTTGATAAAACGGTTGTATCCATCCCTCACCCTTAGAGGAGCTTGAGGCTGCATGATACACAGCGGTTGTCCCATCGTCATCTACCAGGGTGAGATTTGAGCTACATTCCCATACGATATTTCCGACATCTTCAGGATAATTAGATATTGTTGCGGATGAATTTGGGCTATAGCATGTGCGAGAAGGATAGCTAACTGTTGGGTCACTTACCTCAATGACAAGATCTGTGTACCTCCAAGGAAAGGCTTCCATAGAATCAACAGTAATACCATGGCGCCATCGGAATGTGATGGTTAGATTGTCAGCTGGATGTTGATCCTCAGCGTCAATGTTAAAACCTATTCCAATATAGGGATGCGTAATGCTTTTTGTATAGTACTCTCCAACTTTTCCGTCAAGATAAAAATACCATGAGTACCATCTTTCAAGATCGTTGACTTGAAGATCGCCTGAAGTTGAATATATCTCCACTTGATAATAATGATATGGTAAGGTCGGCTTAAATTGTATGGTTGATGAACTGTAGTAATACAAATCATCCTCTTGTGGAGTAATTGTAATGACTCCAGGACTAAACGCTTGGGACATTACCATTATCGAAGTAGTCACCAAGGCTAATAGAGCAATTAACTTTTTCATTCTGATTTGGTTTTTAGTTTTATAAATATCTGTAAACCAGTGTTAAAGGAGATCATCATTACGTTATTATCCAGTGCTTCTCCGTCGCTGTTTATTATTTGTTCTCGGTATCTTGTGAGATTGGTTTCAAGTTTCCATGCAATGTGTTCTGATAAATAGAATCGTTTACCCATACCAATAGAGTATCTGAATTCAAACGGATACGTTTTATCTTGAGGCTTGAAATGTAAAGTCACTGAGGGCTTTAAATAGAAACTTGCTTTAGTGTATAAGGATAGGTGTGCTAAAGTGTAGTAATCTCCATTGAATACATGTCTTGATACATCAGTGTTGTAAACTATATAATCCAGTTCAATTCCTGTTGAGATTTTTTTAAATATGAAATATTCGATACCAGCATCACATTCCAGGAAATGTTTATTTCCAAAAGATTCAATATTGCCATTGGTATTTAGTAAAAGTCCTCCAAAGAAAATGATATCGTTCTTGCACGACAATGTATCCTTGGCCATGATATTTGTATCCAGTATTAACACCATAAATAATGAAATCTTTAAAATTCTCATGGTTCTAATGGTTGGTAAATCATAAATTGAAATCCAATGAGAATTATAAACCCGGATTTTGCCTCATCGGTGGGAACATATCCTGCAGGTGCACTGTAATTCTTGAAGACAGTTGAAATATTATAAGTTATGATAGGTTCAAATGAGACTTTTTTGGAAATTTTAATGCTATGTCCGATACCAAAACCCATATCCCAGATCAGATAACGACCGTGCATGAGTGGAGATAAGCTGCTTGGAGTCGTACTCCTTCTATTAAGGATAAATATTCGTGGTCCGGTGTTAGCTTCGATGAAGGTGCCGAAGGGTAAATAATATCTGGCAATAGGGTAAAGACCAATATAATTCCAGTGTTGTTTCCAGGAATCATCTTGATAGTAATTCATAATAAGAGAGGTTCGGACACCTATAGCATATCTGTATCGACTGATGTCTGAAACATAGGGGTGGAAATAGACTAATGTTGATGGATTAATTCTAAATCGGTAAGTGTTTATCCTACCAAGTGTTTCATGGTCTTTTGTGGAGAAATTCAAATCAATGTGACCATTTAATGAAATAGGGTGTGAGTATTGCCCATTTAAGGGAACTATGGTTAGAAAAATTCCCCAAATGCTTATGGAAAGAAGGATTTTTAATTTCATCAGCAATATGAGTCTTTATTGTTTAATCGGTATACAGCATAAAGGTAGCCGGCGTTTTCATATGTTACTCGGCATACGCTGCTGGTTTTTTGTTAATAATATCCTTACCGGATAATAGCAAAACCGCGATTCTATTATTATTTGACATTCTCTTTCCTTAGGTTGCTATTGACAGAATCCCATTAAAATCATTCTCATAAAGTATTCTAATGCCAATCGCGCTGATCAACGATCATATTACCAGGAGATACTATCGCTAGTTGGACTATTACTGCTACCACGCCGCCCTTGCCTCGATCTCCAATCAGGCGGAGGACATCCTGAATGAGTCCTGCTGAACATCCTTACCAGGTAAGGATCCTTCCTGAACAATTTCTTCAGCAAGAAAAATGACCGCTATGCTGGATTAGAATTTATTTGTTGTAGGCCATTAAAAGATAGGCTTGTTACCCGCCCACAATTGTGGTCTAGGGTATATTAGGAATGACGCCTGGCATCACGAAGCTGCTTTCCTCCTGTACGTTCGAGGGGATATTAAAATAAGTGCCTGACTCCGCGATAGCTGAGTAGCACGATTTTAATATCCCCTCGAACCTTATTCTTCTGATTCTTCCGCTTCGTACGCTTTCAGGAGCTGTTCCTGGATGTCGGGCGGCACCTGGGTGTATTCTGCGAATTTCATGCTGTACATGGCACGGCCCCCGGTCAGTGAGCTGAGGGCGGTCGAGTACTTGTTCATTTCCGCAAGCGGCACCTTGGCGGAAATCTTCTCGAACCCGGCTTCGCTGGTCATGCCCTGCACGATGGCCCTGCGGCCCTGCAGGTCGGACATTACATCGCCCATGCGGTCGGCGGGTACCAGTACCTCAACTTCGTAAACCGGTTCCATGATCTTGGGTCCGGCATTCCTGAAGGCCTCCTTGAAGGCATTCCGCCCGGCCAGCTTGAAAGAGATATCGTTGGAGTCCACCGGGTGCATCTTTCCGTCGTAGACAAAGACCCGTATGTCCCTTGCATAGGATCCGGTCAGCGGGCCTTCCTCCATCTTTTCCATGATCCCCTTCAGGATCGCGGGAAGGAAGCGTGCGTCGATCGAACCGCCTACGATGCAGTTGTAGTAAATCAGTTTACCTCCCCATTGAAGGTCGATTTCCTCCTTGTTGCGGATGGAGACCTTGATCTCTTTCCCGTTTACCTTGAAAATGTTGGGATCGGCGGAGCCTTCAACATAGGGTTCGATGACCATGTGAACCTCGCCGAACTGTCCGGCCCCGCCCGATTGTTTCTTGTGACGGTAATCAGCCTGGGCCACCTTGGTGATCGTCTCCCGGTAGGGAATCTTGGGAGGAATGAACTGGGTTTCAACCTTGTAGGTGTGGTCCAGGTGCCACTTGACGATGTTGAGATGGTGTTCGCCCTGCCCGCCCAGGATGATCTGCTTGAGTTCCTTCGAATACTCCACCGTAACGGTCGGATCCGCCTCGTGGATCCGGGTCAGGGCCTCGCCCAGCTTTTCCTCGTCCCCCTCGGTCAGGGGTTTGATGGCCGTCCGGTACCTTGGCTCCGGGTACTCCGTTCTGGCCATTTCGATTTTCGTGTTGGTGGAAAGGGTATTGTCGGTCTTGGTACTCTTAAGCTTGACGGTTGCCCCCAGGTCACCCGCCATGAGTTTGTCCACCTTGTTCCGGGTTTTTCCGGCCGCAACAAATACCTGTGCAAGCCTTTCCTTGGTGCGTGTATTATTGTTGACCAGGTCCATTCCCTCGCTGACCGTTCCCGAAAGCACCTTGAAATAGTTGATCTCGCCGATGTGGGATTCGTATTCCGATTTGAAGACCAGCAGGGCGGCGTCTCCCGAGGGATCGCATTTCAACTCCTGCCCGTCCACGGTTTTTTCCCCGGGGGTATCGCAGGGGGAAGGGAAAACATTCGTGATGAATTCGAGGAGCCGGCCGACGCCCATGTTGTGTTTTGCCGAACAACATAAGACGGGACTGATGCCGTTCGCGACCAGTCCCGCGGAAATCCCCTTGCGCATTTCCTCTTCGGTCAGTGAGTCGTTCTCGAAGAACAGCTCCATGAGGGATTCATCGTTTTCCGCAGCCTTTTCAACCAGTTCCGCATGCAGTTCTTCGGCCTGGGCCTTCAGATCATCCGGCACATCGCTTATGGTTGGTTTGCCACCGTCCTTGGGGTACTTGTACATCTTCATCCGGAGGACATCCACGATGCTGTCGAAGGAAGGTCCCGCGTTGACGGGGAACTGAACCTGGGCAACCTTGCTGCCGAAACGCTCCTTGATCGATTCGAGGGTCTTTTCAAAATTGGCCTTATCGTGGTCGCACTGGTTGATCACATATACAACCGGGATGTTGTATTTGCCGGTGTAGCGCTGGTGAACCTCGGTTCCCACTTCAACCCCGTTCTGGACATTGATCACCATGAGGGCAACGTCGCTTACCCGGAGGCTGGACGCCACCCCGCCGATGAAATCGTCCGCACCCGGAGCATCGAGGATGTTCACCTTTTTGTCGGCGAACTCCGTGTACAACAGGCTGGAGTAAATCGATCGCTCGTTTTCCTGCTCGATCTCCCTGAAATCGGAGACCGTATTTTTCTGTTCCACATCCCCCTTTCTCGGGATTCCCCCTCCTTCAAACATCATGGCCTCGGCCAGTGTGGTTTTCCCTGAACCTGAGTTACCCAGCAAGGCTATGTTCTTTACCTGATTTGTCTGGTAGGCTTTCATTGAGTATTGATGATTTTGATATTATATTTTGATGCGATGGTGATCCGTAAAATGAAGTGCTTGCTCACACCCTGGAATCGGACTTGCAAAAGTAATATTTTTTTAAAAAGAATCAAGCCGCTGGATCATTTTTGGAAACCCTGCCCACGAGGGTCCCCGGAAGGTGATAAAAAGTCCTTAAATCGGAAGGCCGGAATCGTGTTGAAACGTCCTAAATCACTGTAAAATCGATGCAAAATCGGCAATCATGGAAAATCGCCTGAAATTTTATTGTTTTTTAAAAAAAAAGGATACCTTTGCGAACCGATTTATTAAAGTATTATTAACCCATTAATTACGGCGGTTTTATATGCCTACGATACAGCAGTTAGTAAGAAAAGGAAGAAGGAAAAACATCGAGAAGAGCAAGGCTCCGGCACTGGATTCATGTCCCCAGAGAAGGGGCGTTTGCGTGCGTGTCTACACCACCACCCCCAAGAAGCCGAATTCTGCGATGCGGAAGGTTGCCAGGGTGAGATTGACGAACCAGAAGGAGGTCAACGCATACATTCCGGGCGAGGGACATAACCTACAGGAACACTCCATTGTCCTGATCCGGGGTGGGAGGGTGAAGGACCTGCCCGGCGTCCGTTATCATCTCATCCGGGGGGCACTTGACACATCCGGAGTTGAGGGAAGAACCCAGAGGCGTTCCAAATACGGTACCAAAAAGCCAAAGAAGTAAACGTTACAATATTATATATATAGATGAGAAAAGGCAGACCTAAAAAACGGATCCTGTTGCCCGATCCAAAATACAACGACAGGCTGGTCTCACAGTTCGTGAACAACCTGATGTTGAACGGGAAGAAGAGCATCGCATACGGCATTTTCTACAAGGCGATCGATATCGTCGGTGAGAAGGTAAAGGAGGAAGACAAGTCAGCTCTCGATGTATGGAAGCAGGCTCTCAGCAACATCACCCCGCAGGTTGAGGTGAAGAGCCGCAGGGTCGGGGGTGCAACCTTCCAGGTGCCGATCGAAGTCCGGCCGGAGCGGAAGGTTTCGCTCAGCATGAAGCACATGATCAGCTTTGCCAAGGCCCGCTCGGGCCGCTCCATGAGCGAAAAGCTGGCCGCCGAGATCATCGCCGCGTACAACCAGGAAGGCGGTGCATTCAAGCGCAAGGAGGACATGCACAGGATGGCGGAAGCAAACAAGGCCTTTGCCCATTTCAGAATCTAAACAGAAGGAATTGAGAGGATTGCAGAAAATCCATGGACCAGGACCTGAAATATACAAGGAATATCGGCATTATGGCCCATATAGATGCCGGGAAGACCACCACGACGGAGAGGATCCTGTTTTACACGGGACTTACCCACCGGATGGGGGAGGTTCATGATGGAGCTGCAACGATGGACTGGATGGTCCAGGAAAAGGAGCGGGGCATAACCATTACCTCCGCAGCCACCACTTCGTACTGGAAATACAAGGACCAGGAGTACAAGATAAACATCATCGATACGCCTGGCCACGTTGATTTTACGGTTGAGGTGGAGCGATCCCTGAGAGTCCTGGACGGAACCATCGCAGTCTTCTGTGCCGTGGGCGGGGTGGAGCCCCAGTCTGAGACCGTATGGAGACAGGCCGATAAATACCGGGTGCCGAGACTGGCCTTTGTGAATAAAATGGACCGCGTTGGAGCGGATTTTTTTCGCGTGGTCGGAGAGATCAAGGACAAACTGGGAGCACGCCCGGTGCCCATGCAGATACCCATCGGTTCGGAAGATAAGTTCCGGGGCATCATCGACCTGATCGAGCGGAAGGCCATCGTCTGGGTCGAGGACGAGACCATGGGCATGAAGTACGAATATACTGAGATACCGGAAGATCTGGTGGAGGAAACGGAGATCTGGAGGGAAAACCTGATTGAATCGGTCTGCGAACAGGACGATGATCTTCTGGAAAGGTTCTTTGAGGATAGGGAATCCATTACGGTGGAGGAGTTCATGGAGGTAACCCGCAAGGCCGTTATCGATCTGAAGATCGTCCCGGTGCTGGCGGGAGCCGCATTTAAAAACAAGGGCATTCAGCGTCTGCTGGATGCCATCGTGGCCCTGCTGCCCAGTCCCATCGACATCGGGGGCGTTGCCGGCGAGAACCCTTTCATAAAGAAAGAGGAGCAACGCATGCCGGATTCCGCCGAGCCTTTTGCGGCACTTGCATTCAAAATTGCCACGGATCCTTTCGTTGGGAGGCTTGCATACCTGAGGGTTTATTCGGGTGTTATCAAGGCCGGAGACCAGGTATTGAACTCCCGGACCAACAAAAAGGAGCGGATAGCCAGGCTCTACCAGATGCATGCCAACAAGCAGAACCCGAAAGAAACGATTGCCGCGGGGGATATCTGCGGTGCGGTCGGCTTCAAGAATATCCGTACCGGTGACACCCTGTGCGATCCGAGAAAGCCCATTGCGCTGGAGACCATGGATTTTCCGGACCCGGTCATCAGCATTGCCGTAGAGCCAAAGACCCAGGAAGATATAGAAAAAATGGGGATAGCCCTAAGCAAGCTTACCGAGGAGGATCCCACCTTCCGGGTGCAGGTTGATCCCGATACGGGACAGACCATCATCAACGGCATGGGGGAGCTTCACCTGGAGATCCTCATCGACCGGCTGAAGCGGGAATTCAAGGTGGAATGCAACCAGGGGATACCCCAGGTCAATTACAAGGAGGCCATCACACAGCCTTATGAACACCGGGAGGTATTCAAGAAGCAAACCGGTGGAAAGGGGAAATTCGCCGATATCGCATTCAGGATCGAACCCTCGGACGGCGGGGTAAACGAGCTGCAGTTCTTTGACGAGGTAAAGGGAGGCAACATTCCGAGGGACTACATACCGGCGGTCGAAAAAGGTTTCAAGGAGGCCATGCAGAACGGTCCCCTGGCCGGATATCCGCTGAACGGGCTGAAGGTCACGCTCCTGGACGGGTCTTACCATACGGTTGACTCCGACCAGCTTTCCTTCGAGCTCGCTGCAAAGGTGGGGTTCCGGAATGCGGCAAAAAACGCCGCCCCGGTCCTGATGGAGCCCATCATGTCCGCCGAGGTCGTGACCCCGGAGGAGTATATGGGAGACATTATTTCGGATTTCAACCGGAGAAGGGGTCAGGTTGAGGGAATGGAATCCAGGGCCGGCGCCCGGGTCATTAAGGCCAAGGTCCCGCTGGCTGAAAAGTTCGGGTACGTAACCGTGCTTCGCACGCTTACTTCCGGCAGGGCCACCTCGACCATGGAATTCTCCCATTATGAGGAAATCCCCCCTGAGATCTCTCAGCAACTGCTGGAAAAGATACAGGGCAAGACACTGTTTGCCAAGTAAACCATAGTATTAACAAATTATAGATGAGCCAGAAGATAAGAATAAAGCTGAAGTCATACGATCACAATCTGGTTGATAAATCAGCGGAAAAGATCGTCAAAACGGTAAAATCCACCGGTGCAGTGGTGAGCGGCCCGATTCCGCTGCCCACCCATAAACGGGTGTTTACCGTCCTGCGGTCGACGTTTGTAAACAAGAAATCGAGGGACCAGTATGAATTGAGTTCCTACAAGAGGCTGCTCGATATTTACAGTTCCACTCCGAAGACCATCGATGCTTTGATGAAACTGGAACTACCGAGCGGTGTGGAAGTGGAAATTAAGGTATAATATATAAGCAATAGAACAATGCCAGGTTTAATAGGGAAAAAGGTTGGTATGACCTCCGTGTTTAACGAAGAGGGTAAGAACATACCCTGTACGGTCATTGAGGTCAGGCCGAACGTGGTGACCCAGATCAAAACGAAAGAAACCGACGGGTACAATGCTGTTCAGCTTGCATACGATGACAAGAAGGAAAAGCATACCTCCGGGGCCATGATAGGGCACTTCAAAAAGGCGAAGACCACCCCCAAGAAAAAGGTTATTGAACTGAAGGGGTTCGTAAAGGACTGGAAACCCGGTGATGTGATTACGGTGGAATATTTCAACGACGATACCTGGCTGGATGTTTCCGGGATATCGAAGGGCAAGGGTTTTCAGGGCGTTGTGAAGAGGTATGGTTTCCGCGGGGTGAACGACGCCACTCACGGTCAGCACAACCGTAACCGTGCCCCGGGATCCCTGGGAGCAAGCTCCCATCCCTCGAGGGTTTTCAAGGGCATGAAAATGGGCGGGCAGACCGGGAACAAAAAGATCAAGATCATCAACCTGCGTGTGGTCAAGATCATTCCCGAGGACAATCTCCTGCTTCTGAAGGGGTCCGTACCCGGGGCCAACGGTTCATATTTAATCATAGAGAAGTAATGAAATTATCCGTATTCAATACAGCAGGTCAGGATACCGGCAAGAAGGTCGATCTGAAGAAGGATATCTTCGGTGTGGAACCGAGCGATCATGCCATATATCTGGACGTCAAGCAATATCTGGCCAACAAGAGGCAGGGTACCTCGAAGACCAGGGAGCGTGCGGAAGTTACCGGCAGCGGCCGGAAGATAAAGAGACAAAAGGGAACCGGAACCGCGCGTGCAGGCAACATCAAGTCCCCCATTTTCCGAGGCGGCGGCAGGGCCTTTGGTCCCCAGCCAAAAAACCATTCCTTCAAGCTCAACAAGAAGGTGAAACAGCTTGCCAGGCTTTCCGCCCTGTCCTACAAGGCAAAGGACAAGGGGATTCTGGTACTCGAGGATTTCAGCATGGAGGCACCGAAGACCAGTGAATTCTTCGACATCGGGAAAAACCTGAACATCGATCAGAAGAAGTCCCTGCTGGTCCTTCCCGAACCCAACAAAAACATCTACCTGTCATCCCGGAACCTGGAGAAAGCAAAAGTTGTAACGGTATCAGAATTAAACACATACGATATCATGAACGCATCCGTTGTCGTATTCCTGGAGAGTTCGCTTGATATTCTTCA
>CAZNQG010000117.1:0-10353 GCA_964575235.1 uncultured Bacteroides sp. | reverse complement strand
GTATTTTATTGCGGCTATCCCATATTCCTCATTATTTTTATAAGCAGGGGAGGCCGTGAATGGGATACCCTGGAAACGGGATACAAATCCTGATACAGGACCCTTCCCAAAACCACATATTTCTTCTTCAGCACAAACCTTGTGCCCTCTTGCAGCCTTGCCTTCTAAAAGTAAAATTTACTTTGTAGTTGATTAAACTTAAAAATAAGTTTGTGGAACTAAAAAATAAATTATATATTTGTATCGTTCTGTCCAAAAAGATGATCTGATGGCAACACTGACAAAGGCGGAAGAAAGGATCATGCGCATCCTGTGGGAAATAGGCCAGGGCTTTATAAAGGATATCCAGGAACATTTTCCGGACCCCAAGCCTCCTTATAACACCATCTCGACGATTGTAAGGGTACTTGTGAAAAAGAAAATCGTTTCGTATAAATCCTATGGCGGATCCCACCAGTATTATCCTCTTATTACCAGGGAGAAGTACCGGAGCGAGCAGATGAACAGGCTGATGAAGAATTACTTCGGCAATTCCCTGAGTGAAGTGGTTCATTTTTTCTCCGAGAAAAAGGACCTGGAAGTAAATGAACTGGAAGAAGCATTGAAGATGCTTGAAGAACTGAAGCAGGCAAGGAAAAAGAAATGAGGCAATGATTCCTGATTATGGCCCGATTTATTCTATACCTGTTTGAAACGGGGATCTGCCTGGCTTTGCTCTATCTGGCATACTGGCTATTGCTTCGAAAGGAAACGTATTTCAATTTCAACCGCCTGTTCCTGGTCGGAAGCATCGTTCTTGCCCTTTCGGTTCCCCTGCTGCATCTGAATTTCAGCATACGCCAGGGGGGTAGCCTTGAAAGCCCTGCCCTCGGGATCCTCAAGTTCAGGAATTATTACCAGGAGTTCATCCGTATGACCGATGCAGATTTTGGAATCGAACCGGGGGACTGGTACGGTGCATCGCCCCATAATGAGATCAGCCGGGAGACCCGAGGTGCAGGTATGCCGGCCGCAGAAGCCGTCAGCGGTGTCCTGCCGGGTTCCGGGGGGCTTTCCGTCCCGGAAGAACGCCTTTCCGGGAGAGGTTTATCGGCTGCCAGGATCATCCTGTTTATATATACGGCGGGCGTACTGTACTTTTTCACCAGGTTCATCTACCTGGTTGTCCGTTTGTTCCTGCTGGCCAGGAAACATGGGATCAGCCGGCAGGAAGGATTCCGTATGGTCGAGATGAAAGAGGACATTGCCCCGTTCTCCTTCTTCCGGTTCCTTTATATCAACCAGGAATTTCTGAACGATGCAGAATTCCGGAACGTCCTGGAGCATGAGAAGGCCCACATCCGGCAAAAGCATTCGATCGATCATCTTTTCGCCCATGGCCTGGCCGTGTTCCAGTGGTTCAACCCGATTGCCTGGCAGATGCGGAATGCCTTGAAAACCACACACGAATACATTGCCGACCGATGGGTCGTGAAAAGGGGATTCGAGCCATCGGATTACCAGTCTCTTCTTTTAAAACAGCTGATCGGATATCACTCCGTTGAGCTGGTAAATAATTTCAATCTTCATCCCATTAAAAAACGAATAGCCATGATGACAAAAAAAAGGTCCGGATTGCCGGCAAAGCTTAAGGCCATGCTCGTTATCCCATTTACCCTCATTATATTCCTTTTGTTTGCTGATTTCACCCTCAAGGGACCCGGCAACAGCCTGACGGACATGAAGGCCGTGCTTGCAGCCGGCAGGAGCGCGGCGGACCTGGACGGACTGTGGGTGAAGCAGGGAAAGGATTCCTTCAGCGATCTGCTTTTGTTTTCGGGTGACCGGTTTTCCTTTGCGGAGGGGACCGAACTGAGCAAAACTTTTTACTGGAAGATGGAAAAATCTGCCCTCGTCCTTTCAGAACAGAAAGGAGCCGGGGGCATTTACCTGAAAGCGGAGCTTGACGGGGATCTCCTGACAATCTGGTGGAACAATAAGCGCTGCAGCCAGTACAAGCGTACGGATGTGGGAAATACACTGGATCTTTTCCTAAGCAGGCAGGACATGCAGATCAGCCTGCCCGAAATCTCCCAGTACAGGCTCCTGGAAAAACAGGACCTGGTCTACCGGATCTGCCTCGGTTTTGCAGAGGATGGAAGCAGGGTCATGAATTTCAACGGAAAGCGGGTTAGCCTTTCGGACATTCCGGGTGAGGTTGAAAAGGAGCGGGAAAAGCACAGCAAACTGGATGCGGGAAACCTGACGGCAATGCTGTTTGTGGACGGGAACATGCCGATGGAGGAACTCGTCAAACTCAAAGAGACAATGAGAAAGATGGATGCATTGAAGTTTGCGGATGCAGGATTTCCGCATGGTTCGGAGCATACCGTATCACCCCTGCTTTATCATACGGTTGCCCTGCCCAGGCTTCTCCCCCCGCAGGATGCCGTGTACCTGGACAAAAAGGATGTGGAAAAGCACGGGATAAGGCTCTTTGTCGTCGATCTGTCCGAACGGAATACCACTCCGCGTGAAGTGGATGAAAAGCTTGAGCGGTTCATCCGGGAGAACGAGGGAGGGAAATATGCCATATCCCTGGAATACGACCGGGAAATACCTTACGGGCAGTATATCGAATCGGTCGACATGGTGTTCGCCGTGATTTACCGGTTCCGGGAGGAAATGGCACAGAAGAGATACAAGGCAGGCTATGCCGAGCTCGGCCCATCCCTGCAGAAAGAGATCCGGCAGGCATACCCGATGGTGCTATCGGAAGCATGGAGCGGTTGGTAGGGCAACGAATAACATCCCGTTTTTTTATAAGTTTGGGGTTTATAAACCAGGAAATCATGAGAACAGGCTTTGTGATACTATCCGGACTGCTACTTTCAGCGGGACTGTTCGGCCAGGAATGGTCCCCCGAACTGACCGAAAAATGGAAACCGATTCCACCCGTCGTCACTCCGGGGGATGGGACTGCCCCTCCTTCAGATGCCATCGTCCTCTTTGACGGCAGCAACCTGGACCAGTGGGTGGATAAAGCGGGAGCGGCACCCGGATGGAAGCTGGAAGAGGGGATCATGACCGTGGTACCCGGGACCGGAGATATCCGGACGAAGAAGGGTTTCGGAGACGTACAGCTTCACATCGAGTGGAGGGCTCCTGTAGGGATCAGCCGGAGCGGGCAGGACCGGGGAAACAGCGGGATTTTCCTGCAATCGCGTTACGAGGTCCAGGTGCTGGACTGCTACATGAACACCACCTACCCGAACGGGCAGACAGGAGCCATATACAAGCAACACATTCCCCTGGTGAACGCCTGCCTGCCACCCGGGGAATGGCAGGTTTACGATATCGTTTTCACCGCTCCCCGTTTCAGGAAGAATGGGACCCTGTTTTCCCCTGCGACCATAACGGTTCTGCACAACGGTGTATTGATCCAGAATCATGTAACCGTACAGGGCGGTACGGTTTATACCGGCCTGCCGGAGTATGAACCCCATGACCTGGAACAGCCGCTCCTGCTGCAGGACCATGACAACCCCGTAAGTTACCGGAACATCTGGATCCGGGAGCTTTGATACGGCTAACTACAATTCCTCGAAAAGCATATTGAAAAAGGTGGGCACCACCCGTGAGGCCACGCCGTTGGGAGAGTTCTGGAGGAAGGCCAGTCCCGTGTCAAGTTCCGGGCAGAATGCGATTTCCGCCCGGTAGCCCTGCACATAGCCGCCGTGATAAAGGATCCGGTGGCCCTTGTAATCGAAGATCCTCCATCCCAGGCTGTAAAACCGCTCGTCGATGGAATCCCAGTGACGCGTGTAGGCTCTTTTCAGGGGTGTTTTTATTTCCGGGGTGTATATTTGCCGGAGGACCGATGGCGGAATGTCATCCGGTCTGTGACCCAGCAGGGCCTCCAGCCATTTACCCATATCCGAGATGCTGGCATTAATGCCTGCTGCGGGCAACAGGTTGTAGTAACCCGTATGAAGGGGCAGGGGAAGGAAATCACCCTTCCTTCGGACATGGGGAAAAGCCACGTTGGGGTTCCATACCAGTCCCCGGTATCCCGTTGACGCTTCCTCCATGGCCAGGGGACCGAAAATGTGTTCCTGCAGCAACTCCGGATAGGATTTGTGGCATGCCAGGACCGAAATCGTGTCGACCATACTGAACAGGACGTTCTGGTAACCGTACAGACGGCCTGGCGGGGCTGAAATATCGACTTCCTCCAGGCGCGGGATGATCTCCCCGAGCGTTTGTCCTGCTTCAGCCAGGTTATCAAACGCATGTGGTACGAGTCCCGAGGTATGGCTCAGCAGGTACCGGATGCTCAGGTCACAGGTGTTCAGGGAGTCCTTCAGGCGGAATTCCGGCAGGTATTCAATTACCTTGTCATCCAGTTGCATCATGCCCTTGCTGTCGAGCTGGCAGGCAAGCACACCGGCAAATCCCTTGGAAACGGATGCCAGGCGGAAAACCGTATGAGGGTCGACCGAATCCCTGGTTCCTGCTCGCCGCACCCCGTAGGTCAGGGTATAGGCAATTTCATTTTCATGGAATACCGTTGCCGCTGCACCAACGGTTTCCATGCTATCCAGGTTTTCGCGAAGAAACCGGTCGAACCTTGTAATGGTTTTATCGAATGGGGCTGCATCTTCCGGGAGGGTGGTGACGATAGGGGCGTTTTCCTGGGATCGCCCCCTGGTGTATAGAATGCTGACTGCGATGATCCCCCCGGCTAAAATTGCTCCGGCTGTCCTGGCTTTCATCTCCTAATCCATGCTCATTTCATAAGCCTGCGCGATGGCAACCACTTTTTTGTATTCCTCCGGTGTGAGATCCTTGAAGAAGTAATTAACGGGATCCACTTCCTTTCCGTTCACATGGACCTCATAATGAAGATGCTGGCCGGATGAAAGCCCCGTGTTTCCAACATGCCCGATCACCTGGCCCCGCTTTACCAGTTGACCTTTCCGGACGTCAAAATGGTGCAGGTGAGCATAAAGCGTAAGGATCCCGTAGCCGTGGTCAATTTCAATGACATTCCCGAAGCTTTCCGAGACTCTTACATCCCAGACCACGCCGTCTGCGGTGGCATATACATCGGTCCCCTTGCTGGCAAAAAAATCCATTCCCTCATGCATACGGTATATTTTCAGGATCGGATGCAGCCTCATGCCGAAGCCCGATCCGGTCGCCTTCAGGTCATCATTGGCGATGGGCATGATGGCCGGAAGATGACTGAGTTTGGTCCGGTTCCGTAGTGCTGTTCTCAGGACATCGCGGTATGAACTTTCCTGGACCTTCAGATGTGAATCCATGCGGTCGATCCTTTCGGCCAGCTGGCGTACCTGCTCCGGATAGCTGTTAATGCTCAGGGAAATGCCCGGATCGTGTCCCCCGGTACCGGCCTTACGAATGGACCATGGCAATGGTTCCTTGCCAACAAGTGACCGGTAAATACTGTCATCCAGGGTTTTGATGATGGATAGCGTGCGGTCGTATTCATCGAGCCTCCGGTCCAGGGAGGAAAACAGGTCGAGCAGTCTCTGGTTCTGTGCTTCCAGGTTTTTCTCCCTCGGGGTTTTAACCAGTCCCGTGGTAAGGAAATAACCTGCTGTTCCTAGAACCAGGCTTAAAAAAACATAGGAACCGGCTCGCAGTATGATCCGCTTTAAACTTCTCCTGACGGGGGTAAGAGAGAGCTCGTCGGGATTAAAATGGTATCGTTTCCGGCCCATGTATCTGAAAATGAAAACTTAAATATATTATTATCCTTTTAAATTAGCAATATTAGTTTACACCCGGACTCAGATTACCTTCATTTTCCCGGGATCCCAGAACACCTTGCGGTTCTCCCGGTAGGAGATGGTGGCCATGTGCGCGGTGATGGCTTCTTCGAATCCACGCTCAATGTTGCAGCTTGGCTGCCTGCCGGCACGGATGCAATCGATCCATTCCTTGATGTGAAGGTGTGTGGTGTCAACCCGGCGCCCCTCCCGGTAAGTATACAGGAGTCCCCTGCCTGCGAAGTATGCTTCCGTGGCCGAGGTTACGGCATCGACGTTCTTCCTTCCCGGCACATAGGAATAAAGGGGGCGTTCCGGATCGACGATTCCCTGTTTGATCATTTTCCGGTACCGGGTTGAGTCCCCGTCCGCCCAGACCGTCATATTATCCCCGAGTTCCATATTTCCGTCGTGCCCCATGATCACCTTGCCCCGGTCCCTGCTGCTTGCCAGGGAGGCGCTGTACAGCAAGGTAAGCTCACGGTCCGGGTATTCGCAGGTAACCTGCCAGACATCGGGAACCTCCCTGCCGTCCTTGAAGTAGTAAATGCCCCCGGAGGAAATGACAGAATGGGGTATTCCGAGCGACAGGATCTGGTTGACGGCATCGTATTCATGCGTGAACAGGTCTCCGGAGAGCCCCGTCCCGTAGTCCCACCAGCATCTCCAGCGGAAAAACCGCTCCAGGCTGAAGGGATGGTTGGAGTAAGGTCCGTTGAATTGCTTCCAGTCGATATTATGCGGACCTGCCTCCTTGTCAATGTCGTATTGCCAGGCCCCGTTCGGGGTATTCCGGTTCGTGCAGACCTGCACCAGGTTTATCCTGCCCAGCAGTCCCTTATCAATGGCCTCCTTTGCCTTCATGTAACTTTCGGTCTGCCTTCCCTGGTGCCCGAGCTGGAAGCAGATCCCGCTTTCCTTCACCGCTTCCACCATGGGGTAGGTCTCTTCCAGGGTCCTGGTCATGCCTTTCTCCACGTATACGTGTTTCCCGGCCCGCGCAGCATCGATGGCCATACGGGCATGCCAGTGGTCCGGGGCACCTATGATCACGGCATCGATGTCATCGGCCTTCAGCAAGTCCTGGTAGGTCCGGTACCTTTTTGCCAGGGGAACAACTCCTGCACCGGTGCCCAGCCGCCTGACATTGCCCGAAGCCAGGAGTGCCTTTTCAGCTCTGATATCGTAGACATCGCAGATCCCGTTCATCTCCACGTTCAGGTCTTCCTGTGAAAGGTAATCTTCGTACCGTTTGTCCGCCGGGTCTACGGAAGCTGCATCAATCCATTCCTGCAGCCGCTCCGGTTCGGCGAAGCCGGCGGCCCGCATCAGGTCGAGCCCCCTTCCCCCGGTTCCGATGATACCCAGGCGGACGACCTTGTCTGCAGGAGGGGAAGGGGGGATGAAGGGTGCTTCCGAATCCATTTCGAGTTCACGGAGGAAAACGTTCCTCAGGTAATGGTCCTTGCGCCTTTTCCTCCACCAGGCAATGGCGAAAGCTCCCAGAAAGGGGATCCCGGCAAGGCCTCTCAGCATGTTCCTCCGGTCCATTTTTCCGGTCAGGGCATCCTTTTTCCCGCCTGAAGGATCACTTCTTGCATCCATGTTCTCTTTTTTATCACGTTTTTCTTTTAAATATATACCGGTCGAGTCCGGCCTGAATCCCGGTCGGGAACAGGAAGGTCACCCAGAGGGCAACCAGTTCGACCAGCGTCTTGTCCACCACCAGGTAGCTTCCTTCGGCCGGAAGTACATAGTCCAGGTTGAGGAAAGGCGGATGGCTCAGGTAGTAGAAGGCAAGCAGAAGGACCCCTCCCAGGGAGGCAACCCGGCTGAAACAACCCAGGATCAGTCCCAATCCCACCAGGATAAGTCCCCAGACATTCAGGAAATCCACCACGGACAGGACACCCTGATTTGCCGCGAGGGCATAAAAGAAGCCGGAGAAAATCCATTTCGAATCGAGCAGGTACCCGACGGCGGACCAGTCCGGATCGACCAGCTTCACCATTCCTTCGTACAGGAAATGCCAGCCGATCATCACCCGGAGGACCAGGAGTGAAATGAGTTGCCATTTGGAGTATCGCATGGGGGTAAGTTTAACCACGCAAGATATCAATAATGGCTTAATTTAAGGAAGGACCTTTCTCAAAACTTCGGGATTGAGTTCGCGGAGGCTGCTGACGGCAAGGTCAGCCAGGCTGGCGGGCGGGGTATTGCCGTCCGGGTGCATTAGGACGACCACGGCCATTCCCGCATCCCTGGCAGCATGCATTCCGTTCGCGGAATCCTCGATGGCCACGCATTCGGAGGGTTCCGCACCGGCTTTTACTGCGGTCTTCAGGAAAATTTCCGGGGACGGTTTGGACCTTTCCACCTGATCCCCGCTGACAAATCCTGCGAAAAAGTCAGCCAGGCGGTTCAGTTCCAGGGCCCGTGCGATGATCTCCCCGGAGGAGGAGGAGGCGATCCAGCAGGGTGTATTTTCGTTGCGAAGTGCGCCAAGCAGGGAAAGCAATCCGTCCATCAGGGGGATCCTTCCCGGCTCCTCCAGGTGTTCCATGAAAAGAAGGCGTTCCCGGCGAACGAGCTCATCCACCTTGAGGCCGACCGGGTAACGCCCGCAAACATAGGTCCACATGTCCCTTTCGCAGGTTCCCATAAAGCGCCGATGCTTTTCGATGCTTACTGAAATTCCCAGTTCGTGGAACATGTTTCGCTCGATTTCCTGGTAGACGTGCTCGGAGTCCAGTATGACACCGTCCATGTCGAATATAACGGTAAGTTCGCTCATGGTTCGGCAGAGATGGTACCCGGTATTATTTACTTTGTTTGAAGAATCCTCCCAGGTCTCCTTCCAGGTTATTGTTGGAGGCTTCGTCGTTGATTGCAAATTCGGAAGCGCCGCTTTTTACGAGGACCCCGTAACCCTTGCTGTTGCTGATCAGTGAATTGGTGACCGAAACATCCGCGGCGGTTGCCTCGACGATCAGGTTTGCCTTGTCAACCGGTCCCCCTCCGCCATCCTGGATACGAACGTAGTCCATGCGGACCGCCGGTGTCCCCTTCAGGAAGATCCCGTCCCAATGCCCCTTCTTTGCTTCGTGGCCCCGGATCGTAATCTCCGAACCGGCAGACCCAATGGCCTGGAGTCCCCCGGCCACCTGCAGGATGGTACCCACGGTCATTTTCAGGGTCGTCCCGGCTTCGATGGTGAGTTCCTTGGTGGATTTGATGGTAAGGCTATCGAGGATCTTATAATCGTAGTCGGCATCCAGGTCGGTCCATGTGCCCAGGGGATCGTCCAGTCCCATATGAACCTCTACAGCGGGAATGCCGGTGGGGGAACTGATGGTGTTCCCGTTGACCACCTTGGCAACATCATCCATGCGTATGCGGACAGCGGAAGTGGCATTATTGCTGAAGGTATTCCCCGTGAAGTTCTCGGCATACTGTATATGGGCGTCCGCCGGCATGTAAAGTCCAATGCCTCCGCTGCCTGAAACGGTGCAGTTTTTCATGCTGAGAACTTCCTCCACCACCAGGCTTGCTCCGGCACCCACACCCGTAAAAGCTCCATTCCCTGCATTCAGCAATTGGAAATGGTTCAGGTCGACCTGCCGGGTCCGCACATAGATGCCTTTCCAGGAGGACGGGGAGGAGGTGGTGCCGTCCATGATCACCGGTTTGTCGGATGTCCCCGATACCGTCAGCTTACCGTTGACCTTCAGTCCTGCATCCGGTTCAAAGTACATTTCAACCCCGGCGTTGACGGTGAAATCCTTGTTGATTTCCAGCAGGCCGGTAATTTTGTACGGCATTTCCTGGTCGCTCAGCCATGGATTGCTGCTGTATGAGGCCGGGTAGCCGGATCCGTATATTTCGATGAATGTTCCCTCGGTCTCGTTCTCGAAAAACTGGCCTGAAAGGTCGCTCAGCACATGCACCGGGATGACCATGGGACCCAGTGCGTTCTGTATGAATTTATTGTTCCGGTAGGCATATACCTGGTTTTCGGAGTCGAAGAAAAAATTGGCATTATCCCGGACCATCAGTCCGTACCCTCCGCTGTACTTAAGGGTATTCCCTGAAAATGCCAGGGTGGCGTTTTCGATCAATACCACGGCTGCCTTCTGGGCAGGATCCGCGGTGAAGGATTCATTCCCTGCGTTTTCGATAAGGCAGTTGGTAAAGGTATTCCCCGTGGTTTTAATGCAAATTCCCTTCCAGGTCGAATCGGCTGCCACGAAAGAGGCGTTCTCGGCATAGATCTGTCCCCCGTCCCGGATCACCAGGGAAGCATCGGTTGTGAATTCAATGATCACGCCGAGCTCCACGATGAGTTCGGCCGTAACGGCTACTTCACCGGTTGCGACGTAATCCGGCTGGCCGGCGGAGGCGATCTTCTTCAGCCTGGTATTGGCGGATATTTCATCTTCCAGGCGGACGGCACCGGAAACGGTTACATTCATGTAATCAAAATTGAAAACGGAACCCTTGGAAATGGTGAGCTTTATCTGGTATGAACCGTTCTGAGTGGGTATGAAAAAGGCAGAGTCGGAATCGGCAAAGGTGATGG
>CAZNQG010000116.1:0-10485 GCA_964575235.1 uncultured Bacteroides sp. | reverse complement strand
CCCGCTTCCTGCAGCCTCAGGGCCACCTCCATGATGTTCTTGTTCTGCTCATCCCATCCCAGGCGTGTCTTTACCGTAACCGGAAGCCGTGTGGCCTTTACGATGGCTTCCGTCATTCGGATCATAAGCGGGATATCCCTCAGCATGCCGGCACCTGCCCCGCGTCGGACAATCTTCCGGACCGGGCATCCGAAATTGATGTCGATCAGTTCGGGACGGAATTTCTCTGCAATACGGGTGGATTCCACCATGGGCTCGACCAGGTGTCCGTACAACTGTATGCCGATCGGCCGTTCGTAGTCGAATATTTCAAGCTTCTTTACCGATTTATGGCCCCCCCGGATGAGTCCATCGCTGGAGATAAACTCCGTGTAAAGAAGGTCCGCCCCATACTGTTTACAGACATATCGGAACGGCGGATCCGTCAGGTCCTCCATGGGTGCCAGGAGAAGCGGCTTTCCCTCTATTTGCAAGCTGCCAATATTGAGCATTACAGGCGGGATTGTGTGTTTTCCTGATGAAAGCTTAATTTTACTATTGCCGGACAAACGTGTGCAATTGCCCTGGTGTCGAACGCAAAAATATTAATTTCAACCGAATGGCAAACGGAATCTTTCATAGCGCACGCCCTTTCACCAAGATCCTGCTGATCATTTTCCTGATGCTGAGCTCCTACCTGATCCTGTTCGGTATCGGGATCCTGCTTTGCGGACCCATCTTCAGGGTTGCCCCGGGAGAAGTAATTACCATTCTGGAGAACCGAGAGGCAGGAGAACATATTGAAATGATGAAATTCCTGCAGGTGCTGTATTCTGTGGGACTCTTCCTGGTGCCTGCACTGCTGGCAGGTTGGCTTATTCAAAAAAATCCCTGGGAATACCTGCTTGCAGACCGCAGCATCCGTGCATCCGTTGCCCTGCTGGTCCTGATATTGCTGATCGTTTCCATTCCCTGGATCAACTACCTGGGATTCCTGAACGAAAATCTGACCCTTCCGGCCCGGTGGAGCGACCTGATGGAAAAAATCCGGCATAGCGACGATCAATCCTGGGAATTGATGAAGTCATACCTGGACACGCCCGGTGCCTGGGGACTGCTGTTCAACCTTTTCATGATTGCAATCATACCATCGCTGGGTGAGGAATTCTTTTTTCGCGGGGTTCTGCAAAGGATCTTCTCGGAATGGTTCAAAAACGGCCACCTTGCGGTATGGATTGCAGCCGTCCTGTTCAGCCTGGCACATTACCAGTTCCTCGGGTTCATTCCCAGGATCATTCTGGGTGCTCTTTTCGGCTACATTTTTTTGTGGACCGGCAGCATCTGGATGCCGGTACTGGCTCATTTGGTAAACAATGCAACCGCGGTAATTTACTACTTCCTTTTCCTGAAGGATAAGCTGGAAATGGACCCGCAACAGGTCGGGATGCAGCAAAATCCAATGCTTTTTATAACGGCAAGCGTACTGCTGACCGTAGCGGGAATGCTGGCCATCCGCTACATGGGAAAGGCATCAACCGATACCCATCTGCCTTGAGCTGTAGAGGTTCTTTTCACCCACCTCATTTTTCCTGTAAACGTATACCAGGCCATATTCCGCTGCTTTCTCACGCCGCAGGTCATCCGGCAGGTCTTTGAAGGATTCCTCGACCTCGTTCCAGATACGAACAATAATTTCGTCTGCATCCGGCCTGAGATCTGCCAGTTCCTTCAGGGCCCGGTTATTGGCTGTCTGAAGATTCTTCTGGTACCGGTAAGCATCCAGGAATTTCTCATACCTTACCTTTACCACGGCAACGGTCGGGTTGGTTACGGGACTCATGCCCCTGCGGGTCCGCTGGGTTTCCCCCTCGATGATTTTCTCTCCCCAAGAAATGATTTCTTCCTCGGTATTAAGGGGAGGTAATTTTCTGGAAAATTCACCCAGACCGTAAAATTCAAGAATCGATTCGGAAATCTCTCCGCGCTGGATTGCCATGTGGATGATCTGGATGAAATGTGAAATGTACAGTTTGGCCTTCTTCTGAAGGTCATGGTAATCCTTGTTGCGTTCGATCTGCCTGCTGAGGGCAGCTTTCTGCTGCAGCATTTGTTTCTCGAATCCGGGTAGGAACGATACGACTCTTTGAAGGGTGCTCTGGGAGAAAGCAAGTTTGAACGGGGGGGTTTCTTTTCCTTTCTGGTATGCTTTCAATAATGCTTTATGCCTGGCATTATCGGTGTTGGGGAGTCGTCGGTAAGGCATATTGTTAATAAAGCTGTTAGTGGGCTGTTAATAATTCAGGCTTATCTGCGAAGATATGAAAATATTAACACCACACAAGGGTATTCGTACTTTTTTGACGAATGTCGTTGATTTATTATAAATATAAGATAATCAGATAATTATAATTTTAAAAGAATCAAAGGTCAGATGATTGCGCCGGGATTTTGTTGATAAGTATGACTTCGCTGTATGGGGGAATATATTAAACCTGTTCAATGGCATTTGGAGAACCGCATAATCCTCTTAAATTCGGTAATTCAAACCAATCCGAATTACCATGTTTGATGCAGGAGTATATACCAGGAGAAGGAATGAATTGCGGAAGTACTTAAAAAAGGGGATCGCATTATTTCCTTCAAACAACGAAAGCGCAATGAATTATCCGGACAATACCTACCATTATCGCCAGGACAGCAATTTCCTGTATTTCTTCGGGCTGGATCAACCGGGTCCTGTGGGACTGCTGGACTTCGACTCCGGTGAGGATTACCTTTTCGGGGAAGACCTGAGCCTGGACGATATAATCTGGATGGGGCAACTTCCCCGGATGAAAACCCTTGGCGAAAAGGTCGGAATAGCAAACGTTCTGCCAAAGTCCGAACTTGCAGGGCACATAAATCAGGCCGTTAAAAAGGGGCGCACCGTTCATTATCTCCCCCCTTACCGTCACGATACCCTGCTTGAGTTGACAGAACTTACGGGAATATCCCATTCAAAGATTGGCTCCGGAGCTTCCATGGAATTGATCCGGGCTGTGGTGGCCTTGCGTTCGGTAAAGGAAGCGGTTGAGATTGAAGAGATCGAAAAGGCGGTTGACATAACTGCAGAAATGCATATCACAGCCATGAAAATGGCACACCCGGGTATTTATGAACGCGAAATAGCCGGGCGCATCGAAGGCATCGCATTGAGCCACGGGACATCGGTCCCCTTCCCGATCATCCTGAGTGTGGACGGGCAGACCCTGCACAACCATTATCACGGCAACCTCCTGGAACAGGGAAGGATGATGGTATGTGACGCAGGAGCCGAGACGGTCAACCATTATACAGGCGACATCACACGGACGGTACCGGTCGGTGGAAAGTTCGACTCCCGGCAGAGGGAGATCTATGAAGTTGTCCTCAAGGCCGAAACCAGGTCCATCGAGCAGATCCGGCCGGGGATCCCGTACCGGGACATCCACCTGGGTGCGGCACGGATCATTACAGAAGGGTTGAAGAACCTGGGATTGATGAAAGGTGATGTCGACGAGGCGGTCAAGGCCGGAGCTCACGCCATGTTCTTTCCGCATGGACTGGGACACATGATGGGCCTGGATGTACACGACATGGAAGGACTGGGGGAGGATAACGTAGGGTACAGCGAAACGATACAGCGCAGCAAGCAGTTCGGAACAGCATATCTCAGGCTCGGAAAGGAACTCCAGGAAGGCTACGTGCTGACGGTTGAACCGGGGATTTACTTCATACCGGCGCTTATCGATAAATGGAGATCCGAAGGCAAATTCCGCGAATTCATCAACTACGATAAGGCAGACACCTACAAGGATTTCGGCGGCATCCGGATCGAAGATGACGTCCTGGTTACCGATACCGGGCATAAGGTACTGGGCAAACCCATCCCCAAGACCATCGCCGAGGTTGAAGAGACCATGAAGGAATAGATTAAGAATTCATATATTCCGGGCATAGATTTACACGGCGCTGCTTTTTATGCGAATAACACAAAAAAGAGGCGCCTTAGCAAACCATGCCCTCCATATTAAAGTAAATTCTTTATCTATTCCTTATTGCCTGCTGGAGTATTTCAGGTAATCTTGGCCGTAAAATACTCGCGGTTCATCCTGGCAATATTGGTCAGTTTTATTTCTTTCGGACATTCGACCTCACAGGCTCCGGTGTTGGTGCAATTACCAAAACCCAGCCTGTCCATTTCGGCAACCATTTTTTTCACTCTTTCCTTTGCTTCGACCCTTCCCTGGGGAAGCAATGCCAGATGTGAGATTTTGGCTCCTACAAATAACATGGCTGAAGCATTTTTACAGGCTGCGACACAGGCTCCGCAACCAATGCAAACCGACGAATCAAAGGCCAGGTCAGAATTTTCTTTTGGGACAAGTATGGAGTTGGCATCTGGGGCGCCGCCCGTGTTGACCGAGACAAAGCCACCCGCATGCATTATTTTATCGAAAGCGGAACGGTCAACAATCAGATCCTTGATAACGGGAAAAGGTTTTGCCCTCCACGGTTCGACATAAATCGTTTCGCCATCTTTAAAAGCCCGCATGGATAAATGGCAGGTGGTTATACCTTTTCCAGGACCATGTGGCCGGCCATTAATATACAAACCGCAGGATCCGCAGATGCCTTCCCTGCAATCGTGATCAAAAGCAATGGGAGTATCTCCTTCTGAGATCAGTTTATGGTTCAGGGCATCCAGCATTTCGAGGAATGACATATCCGGAGAAACCTGATCGAAATCATAAGTAACGAAAGCACCTTTTGCATTTGCATTTTCCTGGCGCCATATCTTTAGTCTTACTTTCATTGTATGTTGTTTATTATTTATAGCTTCTGACCTGTACCTCCACTTCTTCGAAGACAAGATCCTCTTTATGCAGGCGGTGCGGTCTATCTTCACCCGTATATTCCCACGCTGCGACATACAGATATTCATCATCGTTCCGCATTGCCTCACCATCGGGAGTTTGGCTTTCTTCCCTGAAATGGGCACCGCATGATTCTTTCCTGTTCAGGGCATCGGTGATCATCAGGTCAGCAAGATTGAAAAAATCGGCCACTCTGCCGGCTTTTTCAAGTTCCTGGTTCAGGTCATCCAGGCCACCGGCAATTTTGAGGTCGTTCCAGAATTCCTGTTTCAGTTCCTTTACGAGTTTTGCCGCCTTTTTCAAACCTTCTTCGTTTCTGTACATGCCGCAGTAATCCCACATGATCTTTCCGAGCCTTTTATGGAAGCTTGTAGGGGTTTGTGTTCCATTGATCGATATAAGTTTTTGAAGCCTTTCCCTGACATTTTTTTCTGTTTCATCGAATTCCTTCAGGTCAGTGGATATTCTTGGTGTTTTGATCTGGCCAGCCATGTATTCACTGATGGTAAAAGGAAGAACAAAATAACCATCCCCAGAACACTGCATGAGGGATGCTGCACCAAGCCGGTTGGCACCATGATCGGAAAAATTTGCCTCCCCGATGGCATACAGGCCCGGAATGGTTGTCATCAGGTTATAGTCCACCCAGAGCCCACCCATCGTATAATGGCCTGCCGGGTAGATCTGCATGGGCTCTTTATAGGGATTGATGCCGGTAATTGTTTGATACATTTCAAAGAGGTTGCCGTACTTGGCTTCAATGGCTGCCTCGCCCTGTTTATTAATCGCATCCCTGAAATCCATATAAACCGCCAGGCCTGTTTTCCCGACACCATAACCGGCATCACAGCGCTCTTTGGCCGCCCTGGAACCCACATCCCTGGGTACAAGATTCCCGTATGCAGGATATCTTCTTTCAAGATAATAATCCCGTTCCTCGTCAGGTATATCATTGGGAGGCCTCTTATCACCCTTTTGTTTTGGTACCCATATGCGCCCGTCGTTTCTGAGTGACTCGGACATCAGTGTCAGTTTTGCCTGATATTCATTTAGCTGGGGAACGGAAGTAGGGTGTATCTGGACAAAACTGGGGTTGGCAAACAATGCTCCCTTAAGGTGAGCTTTCCAGGCAGCCGAGGCATTTGACCCGACGGCAAGCGTGGAAAGATAGAAAACGGTACCATAACCGCCTGTGGCCAGTACCACGGCATGAGCTGAATGACGTTCCAGTTCACCGGTTATAAGATTCCTTGTAATAATTCCCCTGGCTTTTCCATCTACCAATACAAGGTCCAGCATCTCCCTCCGGCTGTACATGGTAACCGTTCCTTTGCTGATTTGCCTGTTCAGTGAAGAGTACGCTGCCAGCAGGCATTGCTGACCGGTTTGTCCTTTCGCATAAAAAGTTCTTGAAACCTGGACGCCACCAAAAGATCGGTTGGTTAACGTGCCCCCATAATCTCTGGCAAAGGGAACCCCGAGGGCCGTATAATGATCTATAACCTGGTTGCTCACTTCTGCAGCCCTGTATACGTTGGCTTCCCTGGCACGGAAATCACCTCCTTTGATCATGTCATAAAAAAGCCTGTAAACACTGTCTCCGTCATTCTGATAATTTTTTGTGGCATTGATGCCTCCCTGGGAAGCAATGGCATGCGCCCTGCGCGGGGAATCCTGAAAACAAAATATTTTGATATTATACCCCAGTTCTCCCAGGGTAGATGCGGCACTTGCGCCGGCAGCTCCTGTTCCTACAATGATGATGTCAAGTTTCTTTTTGTTGGCGGGACTTACCAGCTTCATGGAAGACTTGTATTTCGTCCATTTTTCTGCCAGGGGACCTTCAGGGATTTTTGCATCTAGTATAGCCATGATGTATTGTTTTTCTTTATTCTAATGGAAGAAATAAATAACCAGTGGAATTGCTGTAAAGCCCGATATAACCACGATCGTATAAACCATCCCGAGCTTTTTGATGAAAGGGGTATAATTTTTATGGTTTAGGCCAAGGGTCTGGAAAGCCGATTGAAAACCATGCCATAAATGAAATCCGAGTATCAGGAAACAGGCAATATAAAAGATCACGATTCCGGGAGATTGAAATTTCCACATTACCAGTGAACTCAGGTCGGCGTAATAATGGATGTTATCGTAAGTGATTTCTTCAATTTGCCCGAACTTGCTTTTGAAATAAAAATTGAAAAGATGCAGGACAAGGAAGATTAAAATGATACCGCCCAGCCATATCATGAATTTGGAAAAGAAAGATGACTGGGAAAAATTTGGAATTTTGTAACGTTTTGGTCGGGCGAACCAGTTCTGAATCTGCAGAATGATAACATAAATGATATGCAGCAGGAAAGCCGTAAATAAAATTACTTCAAAGATCTTAATAACGATATTGGTGCCCATAAAATGGGCTGCCACGTTGAATGGCCTGGAGGATTCACATAAAATAAGTGTCAGGTTAATCCCCAGATGTACCAGGAGAAAAAGGATCAGAAAAATTCCCGCCAGGGCCACCAGCAGCTTTTTGCCGATGCTGGAACTAAAGATAATGCTCATATTTGGATGGTTTACGGATGTTGTGAGAAATGGCTTGTTACGTATCTTTATATTCACAAAATTAAATTTATGACGGATGTGTCAGATGTTCCTTAACACAATCCAGATTATTTAGAGAAAATTTACAGAATGAGATATTCCCCCATCCCGTCCGCTCTTTTCTTACGGAACCGGAAGAAGCTTCTCAGGAAGCTTGAAAAGGATGCCGTGGCGATCGTGCACTCCAACGACCGGATGGTCCGTAGCGGAGACCAGTACTATCCCTATCGCCAGAACTCGGACCTGTTCTATTTGAGCGGTATCGAACAGGAGATGTCCCTACTGCTGATTTGCCCGGGTGGGGATAAGGATAAGAAATCCCTGCTGTTCCTGCGCAGGCCTGAACCCGGACTGGAGACCTGGGAAGGCAGGAAACTGGACATGGAAGGGGCCGGGAAGCTCTCGGGGATTAAAGCGATCCACTGGCTGGAGGAATTTGAGGCCGTATCCAGGCCGCTGATCCTGCGCGGCAAAAAGATATACTGCAACATTCCCGAACACGAGAAGTTCAAACCGGATTATCCTTCCAGGGACGAACGTATGATGGCACACCTGAGAAAAGATTATCCCGCACACGAGATCCGGCGCCTTGCCCCCCTCATGGCAAAGCTCCGGATGGTCAAGGAGCCGGAGGAGGTGGTCCTGATACGGAAGGCAGCCGGCATCACACAGGCGGCCCTGGAGAGGGTTCTTGGATTCGTCAGGCCCGGTCTGTATGAATACGAGGTCGAGGCGGAAATGAGCCACGAATTCATACGCCGCGGTGCCGGGGGACATGCCTATCCTCCCATCGTTGCCGCCGGGGCCAATGCCTGCATGCTGCACTATACCTCTAACGACGGGGTTTGCCGGGACGGGGAACTTTTATTGATGGATTTCGGTGCTGAGTATTCCAATTATGCGTCGGACTGTACCCGCACCATCCCGGTGAACGGCAGGTTCACCAAACGGCAGCGTGAACTGTATGATTCGGTCCTGCGCGTCTTCCGCCAGGCACGATCCCTGATGAAACCGGGAACCACCATTGAAAAAATAAACGAAGAGGCAGGCAGGATCTGCACGGAGGAGCACCTCCGGCTTGGATTATACAGCAAAGAGGAACTGAAAAACCAGGACCGGGGAAACCCCCTTTACAAGAAATACTTCATGCACGGA
Source organism: uncultured Bacteroides sp. (assembly GCA_964575235.1). Classification (GTDB taxonomy): domain Bacteria; phylum Bacteroidota; class Bacteroidia; order Bacteroidales; family SM23-62; genus SM23-62. Next base: position 1,852 of record CAZNQG010000116.1, on the reverse strand, counting down.
ACGGCTCATTTCCTGGGACTGGATGTTCACGATGTGGGCGGCAAACAGGATCCCCTGAAACCCGGTATGGTTCTTACCTGCGAACCGGGTATCTATATACCCAAGGAAAATACCGGGATAAGGATAGAGAACGATATCCTCATCACGGAGAACGGCCATGAGGACCTGATGGTAGGATTCCCCACCGAGGCCGGGGAGATCGAAGAAAAAATGAATGCCGGGTGATAGAGACCCCGGGGAATCGAACGGACTTCCAGTAATTCATTATTTTATCGTAATTTAACGGTATGATATCCACCGTCGAATACCACGATACCGTTCTGCGGTATGCCGACCTGGGCTACGGAAACCCGGTCGTTCTGATGCACGGATACCTCGAATCCCTTGACATATGGGAGGGGTTTACCGATGAGCTTGCGAAGGATTACCGCGTGATAGCTGTGGACCTGCCCGGGCACGGCCGCTCCGGGATCTATGCCGCGGTTGATACCATGGCCGTCATGGCCGACTCGGTTAAGCACGTGCTTGATTTCCTCGGGATCCATCGTGTAGTCGTCATCGGGCATTCCATGGGGGGGTACGCAGCCCTTGCATTCGAGGAAATCTACCCGGAGGTTACCATCGGCTTCGGGCTCTTCCATTCCCATGCGCTTCCCGATACGGAAGAGAAAAGGTTGAACCGGGACCGTGAAATCGCCCTGGTCAGGGCTGGGAAGAAGCGTCAGTTCATTGACGTGAACATCCCGAATGCCTTTGCGGCGGACAATCACAAACGTCTTGCCGAACGGATCGAGTGGGCCAGGCAGATCGCCCTGGCCACGCCGGATGAAGGCATCATCCATGCGCTCGAGGGAATGAAGGCACGACCGGACCGGAGGGATGTCCTCAAAGCCTCAACGGATCCGGTTTTCATCATCGCCGGTCGCAAGGATTATTACATCCCCTTCGGGGTATACGAGCAGACTTTCAATCTTGCCCCCGAAACGGAAATCCTGGTCCTCGAGGATTCGGGCCACATGGGCTTCGTGGAGGAAAAGGAAAAATCCCTTCAGGGAGTCCGGAGTTTCCTGGAACGGGTTTATTCCTGAGAACCGGGCCAACCGGTCACCCGTCTGTTTCTACAGAAAACAATACCTCGATCTCCGCCGGAGTGTTTACTGATTCCGGTCCAGTTTTTGCACGATGTACTGAAAAGGCAAGCGTGATGAGAAAATGCTTTGTTATAACCTGCATCCTCTTCCTTCCATTGGCCAGGGCGGGGGCCCAGAAGGTTTTCAGGGTCGATTACGAATCCCAGGCCGATCTTAAGATTTACGTCGTGGAGTACGAATCGCAGTGCGACCTGAAGGTTTTTTATGTGGACTATGAATCACAGGCAGACCGGGACGGGCTCTGGTATGCGGTGGAATACGAAAGCCAGGCGGATAAGACCATTTATTTCGTCGATTACGAATCCCAGGCCGACCTGAAGATCTACTTTGTCGATTATGAATCCCAGGCCGGGTGGAGAAACAGGCAGAAAATGTATTTGCTGAGGCATTAAAAAAACCGGGCTTGCGGCCCGGTTTTTAAAAATGCCGACGATCGGGTTTCTGTATGCCGATCCCGGTTCCCCCGGGGGAACCGGCCTTCCGCTTAGCGGACCAGGCTGATCAAGCGGCGGGCCTGTCCCATGCGGGTTTCAAGTACCAGGATATAATTCCCGGCTTCCAGTCCCCCGCCATCCAGGTGGAAGGTATGGGTTCCCTCCCGCCGGTATTCCCGCGCTATCGTTCTCATTTTCCTTCCCGTCAGGTCGTACAGAGCGAGATTAACGTCCGTGTTCACGGCGAGCCGGATCTCGATCCGGGTC
>CAZNQG010000115.1:0-10507 GCA_964575235.1 uncultured Bacteroides sp. | reverse complement strand
TTTCGACACCGGGAAAATGCAGCCCCTGTACCGCCTGGAGATCGGCCAGCCCGGATCCTCCTTTGCCTTTGAAATCGCCCGCAACATCGGACTTCCCGAAGAGATCATACGGGCCGCATCCGAACGGGCCGGGGAGGACCATGTGGAGTTCGACAAACACCTGCGGAAGATTATCCGGGATAAGCGCTACTGGGAGGAGAAAAGGGACAGGATCCGTGTATCCGAAAAAAAGCTGCAGCAAACCCTGGGAAAATATGCAGCCGAACTGGAAAATGCAGAAAAAGCCCGGAAGGAAATTTTGAAGAAGGCCAGGGAAGAGGCGGAGGAACTCCTTCGGCAGGCCAACCGGAACATTGAAAAAACCATACGTGAAATACGGGAAAGCCAGGCCGAGAAAGAAAAAACCAGGCAGGCCAGGGAAAAGCTGAAGCGGTTCCGCGAGGAAACCGCCCGGAAGGCAACCGAAGAGGATGCCCTCGGGAAGAAAATCGACAAGATCCGGGAACAGGAAAAGGACGTACAGCAGAGAAGGCAGCGTTTCGGGCAGGCCGGATCCCCGAAGAAAGCACCCCGGGAACCCCTGGATCCTTCCATACGGGTGGGGGATTTCGTGGTCATGAAGGGACAGGAAGTGGCCGGCGAGGTGCTTGAAAGAAAAGGCAGCAAGGCATCCGTCCGTTTCGGGCACCTGACCACCCGGGTGGGGGTGGACAAACTGGAAAAGGTGAGCGAGGAGACCTACCGTTCTTCAGGGGGACAAACACCGGGGGCGGGAGATTATGCGGATTGGGATATCTCCCGAAGGAGAATGCATTTTCGCCCGGAGATCGATGTCCGGGGACAACGGGCCGAAGAAGCCCTGCGGAACGTATCCGTACTGGTCGACGAGGCCATCATGGTAAGACAGCGCGAACTGAGGATACTGCACGGGAAGGGCGACGGCATCCTGAGGCAGCTCATCCGGCAATACCTGGATTCCGTCGACCTGATGGAATCGTACGGGGACGAACACGTGGACCTGGGCGGTGCCGGAGTTACCATCGTACTACTTGATGTGTGATCATCGTTATAATAAGACCCGATGCTGATATTTGCCGAGCATATCACCCCGCGGCTCCGGTATGTGCTGAATTTCATTTTCAGGGACACCTTCGCCATGGATTTCAGGATTACCGGTGATCCTGGAACATTCCGGGACGATGGTGGACCCAAACTCAATTATTCGGACCTTCCGTTTGAAAACGCCGTCCGCATACCGGTATCCGGTTTTCTGAGCCGCGAAGGTATAGACGATGCCGACCCGGGACTGGATACCTCCGGGTCGCGTCCCGTGCTCTTTCACCGCAGGCATTTGAAGGGGACGGCGGAAAGCGGTCCCCCGACCGTTGATGCGGCCCGGGCCTATACGGAATTCGACCTCTTTGCCGCGGTATTCTACATGATCTCCCGCTACGAGGAATACCTTCCCTTTGAGGGCGACCACCACGGCCGTTTCGAAGCCGCCGAAAGCCTGGCCGGCCGTGAGGGATTCCTGGAACTGCCCGTGGTGGATGTCTGGATCGGGGAGCTGAGGAAAAAACTCCTGGGGCAATTTCCGGCGCTAAAGCTGAAGCCCGGCGGTTTCCGGTTCCTGCCTACCTGTGACGTGGACCTTCCCTTTGCCTACCTGCACAGGGGGAGGGCACGCAGCCTTGCAAGCCGGGCAAGGTCGAGCTTACAGGGTGAAGGGGATTCCCGGCTGAGGCAGAAGGTCCTCCGCGGTGAGATGAAAGACCCCTTCGACACCTTTTCAGAGATCGAGGCCATCCATTCCCTGCACAGGATCCGGCCCCTTATCTTTTTCCTGACGGCCCGGTACGGGAGGTTCGACAAGAGCATCAACCCGCGGAGCAGTGTGTTCGGGGACCTGGTAAGGCATACCGTGAAATATGCGGATGTGGGAATCCACCCTTCCTACCGCTCGTCTGAAAATCCCCCGGAACTGGACAGGGAGGTACGGCGCCTGTCGGCCATAGCCGGGGTTAAGATCGACCGGGGACGCCAGCACTTCCTGAAATTCAGCCTGCCCGGGAGCTATCGCAATTACCTGGAAGCCGGGATCCGGGAGGAATACAGCATGGGATTTGCCTCTTCAACGGGCTTCCGTGCAGGAACGGCCAGGCCTTTTCGCTTCTACGACCTGGAGAAGGAGGAGGAAACCTCCCTGCGGGTGATACCCTTCCAGGTGATGGACCGGACGCTGAAGGACTACATGGGACTGACCCCGGCCGGGGCCCTGGAAAAGATCATGGCCCTGGCACAAGAGGTGCGTACCCACGGCGGTACGCTGGTCAGCATATGGCACAACGATGCATTCAGCAACCACGGCGAATGGAAGGGCTGGAAGGATGTATATTTACAAACCATAGACGCACTTACGGGTTGATCCGGCACGTCGAACATAGGGAACTGGACAGGGGGAAATGGGACCGCTGCATCGAAAATTCTTCCTTCGAAACGATCTATCCCTATTCCTGGTACCTGGACCTGGTCTCCCCGGGGTGGGAGGGACTGATCGCAGGGGATTACGAAAAGGTCATGCCCCTTACCCCGGCGCGCAAATACGGCCTGCACCTGTTGCTGCAGCCCGTCCTCGCCCAGCAGCTCGGGGTTTTTTCTGCCCGTTCGCCCCAAAGAGAAGATATCCTGGAATTCATCGGGGCCATACCTTCCCGCTTCCGCTATGTGGACATCTGCCTGAACCGGGACAACCTTCCGCACATGGAAGGGATCAGGCATTCGGAACGCATCAATTACGAGCTGGATCCGGGCAAACCGGACCCTTACAATACGAACACCCGCAGGAACCTTCAGAAAGGCCGGGAATATCCCTTCGAACTCCGGGAGATCGATACGGCAGGGTACCTGGACCTGAAATATTCGAGCGAAAAGAACGTCCAGGTCCCAAGAACATACCTGGAGAGGCTTTTCGGGGGACTTACAGAACGAAAAAGGGCTAAAGCCTTCGGACTTTTCCTGGGACAGGACCTCCAGGCAGCCGCCGTACTGGGCTATTCGAAAACCCGCGTGATCTATATGAACGGGTGCGGGACGCGCGCATCGAAGGAAAACCGGGCCATGTTCGTGCTGATGGACCGCCTGATCGGGATGTCAAGGGGCGGGTTCCCCGTGTTCGACTTCGAAGGCTCGAACCTGCCGGGTGTGGCCCGGTTCTTCGAGGGATTCGGGGGGACAAAAACCCTGTATCCCGGGATTAAGAGAATACATCTGCCGTTTTTCCGCATTCGCCCGATAATTGTAATTTAGCCCTGTGATCCATGAGAACGGGATTTAAAATATTCCTGGGTACGGCCGGCTCCTGGATGCCTTTCCGGTTCCTCGTCCGGCTTTCCGGGCAGAACCTGGTCTTTCCGTTTTACCACGTCGTTTCGGACGATCCCGTACCCCATGCCGGGTATGTCTACCCGGTACGTTCCGTGAGGCAGTTTTCGAGAGACCTGGAGTTCCTCCTGAGGCATTTTGAGCCTGTGGGACTCGAGGCCTTCGCCGGCACTCCCGGCAAGCGCTCACGGCCGGCTATGTTCCTCAGCTTCGATGACGGGCTTTCCGAGGTCCACGGGATCGTGGCGCCGATCCTTCATTCGAAGGGAATACCCGCGGCCGTTTTTGTCAACACGGATTTTATCGGAAACCGGGAGCTGTTTTACCGCTATAAGATAAGCCTCCTGCTCGACCGGCTTGAAAAGATAAGGTACTCCCCGGCCGTTACCGAACTGCTTCAGAGCAGGTACCACCTGGTTGGAGCCACCCGGAAATGTGTGCGGGACTTCCTGCTGGGCATATCCTACCGGAACCGGGGCGAACTCGACCGGATCGCCGCCCTGGTGGACGTGGATTTCCATACCTTCCTCAGGGTCAGGAAACCCTATATGAGCCTGGAGCAACTGAAAGAACTTTCCGGCAAGGGATTTTACATAGGGGCGCACAGCATGGACCACCCCCGGTTTTCCGAACTGGACCCGGAAGAGCGCCTGCTCCAGTACCGCGGCAGCATGGAATACATCCGGCGGGAGCTCGGTACCGGTTACGGCATCTTCTCCTTTCCCTTCACGGATGACGGAGTCCCGTTTGAATTTTTCGAAAGGATCAGCGCCGGTGACATGCCCCGGCTGGATGCAAGCTTCGGTGCTGCGGGACTGAAACGGGACCCCCTGGCCTTCCATCATCAGCGGATTCCCATGGAAGCGGGCCGTGCCGGGGCGGGACGCCTGCTGCGCGGGGAATACCTGTATTTCCTCCTACGGGGCCTTGCGGGCAGGAACCAGATCCGGAGAAAATGAAGGTAGAGAAGTACAATGCCGTGCGCCTGAAGGAATTCCTGGGATCGGAACGGTACAGGTCCATGCCCTTCGTTCCGGTGAGCCAACACAGGGCACTGAGCTGGCTCAATAATCCCAGGATGGAACCGGAAGATATCCTGATGTATGTTGCTTTCGAGGGGGAGGATATGGTTGCCTACCGCTGTATCATGCCGGACCGATACGGGGAAATCCGTTTCGGCTGGCTCAGCGGGAACTGGGTCCGCCCCGACCTCCGGCGCAGGGGAATTGCGAGCAAGCTTTTCGAGGAAGCATTCCATGACTGGGGACATCAGCTCATGTTTACCAACTACGCACCGGAATCCAAAGCCGTATACGACAAGTCCACCCGCTTTGAACTCTACCGGGAAAGGCCCGGTATGCGTTACTACATTCGCAGTTCATCGGCCGTGCTTATGGGGAACCGCCGAACCATCTACCGCAGGTCCCGTCCCCTGCTAAGCCTGGCGGACGGGATCCTGAACACGGTGCAGGACGTACGCACCGCCTTGAAACGGGAAGATGTGGGGGGACTGAACATCGGTGAGAAGGAGGCAGTGGACCTGCAGGCGGTGGATTTTATGGAAAGGATGCAGGGGACCGGTTTCTGTGCCCGGACACATGAGGATTTCGACTGGATTACGGGTTTTCCCTGGGTTAAGGCAGGGCCGGCCAGGGATGATCGGTATTTCTTTTCCTCGGTTTCCAGGCGCTTCAGGAACATCTGCCTTACGCTCCGGGATGCCGGCGGCGATATATACGCCTTTCTCTGGCTGGTCCTGAACGGGGAGAAAATGACCCTGCCTTATGCGGTGCTTGCACCCGGAACCGAACCGGATGCATCCAGGATCCTGAACCATTACCTGCAGAGCAACCGCGTATCCTACCTGACGACATATCATTCCCGGATCACCTCCTTCTTCCACCCGTCACCCATGCTGGGTGCCCGGAAAATGAGTCAGAATTATTTCGCCACCCGCGAACTGCTCAGGCAGTTTCCGGATCCGGGATCCGTCCCTTTCCAGGACGGCGACGGAGATGTAGTGTTTGTTTAAAGTAGCTTCCCGTCCTCGCACTTCAGCGTGCGTGCCGGGTACTTTTCGATCAGGCTGTAGTTATGGGTGGCCATGATGACGGCCCTTCCGCTCCTGCTGATATCGGTAAGGATGCCCATAATGGCATCGGATGTATCCGGGTCGAGGTTTCCGGTTGGTTCGTCGGCCAGTAGGATTTCGGGATCGTTCAGCAATGCCCGGGCGATGACGACGCGCTGCTGTTCCCCACCGGAGAGCTGGTGCGGCATTTTGTAACCCTTGGTGGCCAGTCCCACCCTTTCCAGAACTTCAACGGTCCGCTTTTCCATGTCCTGTTTGTTTTTCCAGCCGGTGGCCCTGAGGACAAATCCCAGGTTATCGGTGACCGAACGGTCGATCAGCAACTGGAAGTCCTGGAACACGATGCCCAGCTTCCTTCTCAGGAACGGCACCTGCCTGCGTTTCAGGTCATGGAGGGGGAATTCGGTGACAAAGGCCTCGCCCTTCTGCAGGGGGTGTTCCGCGTTGATGGTCTTGATCAGGCTGGTCTTCCCGCTTCCCACTTTCCCAATGAGATAGACAAATTCTCCCCGGTTCACCTGGAAGTTCACGGAACTCAGAACCAGGTGATCCTTGATGAAGATGTCGGCGTTCTCAAAACGAATAATGCTGTCCAGCGGCATGCGGTAAAATTAAAATAAAAATAAAAACCCCGTCCACCCCGGACTGAATTTCCGTAACCATACCGTATGAGACTGGGAATTCCACTGCGATTGTTAATAAATTTGTTAGTTGTTACCACTCTTTTCATTAAATACGGACAGGAAAATAAAGTACTTTTAAAACCGTTACAATGCTGTAGTATACTTGTATGATCAGGAACTTTTTGAGGATAGCTCTGCTGGTTTTGATTCCTGCCTGGTTGGTTCCTTCCCCGCACGCGATTGCCCAGAAAAACCTGTCACTGGATCATCCCGACAGGGATTTCCAGCGTGGCAGGGAATTGTTCGAGAGGGAAAAATACGGGGCGGCTATGGACCGGTTCGGGGAATACCTGGACCGGAACGGGGACCGATCCTCCCTGCTGGTAGGGGAGGCTCTTTACATGCAGGCTCTCTGCGCCGTGGAGCTTTACCAGGACGACGCGCAATACCTTCTTTACGATTTCATCAAGAACCATCCCGGAAGCAATCTGCACAACCAGGCCCTTTTCGAAATGGGTAAGCTGGCATACCGGGACAGGCAGTACAGGAACTGCCTTAACTGGCTGGAAGAGGTGGAATACCTGGACCTGAAGGCGGAAGACCGGGCGGAGTACTTTTTTATCAAGGGCTACAGCCATTTCAGGAGAAAGGAGTACGAGGAGGCAAGAGTGGCCTTTTACGAGATCACCGGGACGGAGGACCGCTACGCCGCCCCTGCCATGTATTATTACTCCCACATCCAATACGAACAGAAAAATTACGAAACCGCACTCAGGGGATTCCTCAGCCTCAGCGAGGACGAGACGTTCTCGCCCATTGTCCCCTATTACGTAACCCAGATCTACTACCTCCAGGGGAAATGGGACGAGGTGATCGATTACGCTCCCGGCCTGATGGAATCGGTGACCGAAAGCAGGTATGCGGAGATGGCCCGGATCCTTGGGGAAGCCTATTTCAACAAAGATATGTACCCGGAAGCTGTGAAATGGCTCGGGCAGTACCACGACCGGGTAAACTACACCCTCCCGGAAGAAAAATACATGATGGGATTTGCCTATTACATGACCGGCGATTACAAAAAGGCGGTGGACTTCTTCAAGGCGGTATCCCTTGGGAAGGATGAACTTGCACAGAGCGCTCTTTACCACATGGCGGATTGCTATGTGAAGCTTGAAGACAAGTACCAGGCACGGCTGTCCTTCCGGGCCGCCTCCAGGATGGATTTCGACCCGGCGATAAAGGAAGATGCCACGTTCAACTACGCGGTCGTAACCTATGAACTCTCCATGACGCCCTTCAACGAGGCCATCGAGGGTTTTTCCAGGTACATTTCCCTTTACCCCGCGTCGGAACGGACCGATGAAGCCTACAATTACCTGGTCCTGGCTTTTATGAACACCCGGAATTACCGGGCTGCCCTGGCCGCCCTGGAACGGATCCGCAGGAAGACCCCGGATATCGAACGCTCCTATCAGCGGGTCGCGTTCTTCAGGGGACTGGAGCTTTTCAAGGACCTGTCCTTCATGGAGGCCATCAACAAGTTCGATGCATCCCTGCGCTACGGGCAGTATGACCGCTCGCTCAAGGCCCTTTGCTACTACTGGAAGGGGGAATCGCAGTACCGGCTCCAGGACTACGACGAAGCCATCCGGCACTACCAGGATTTCCTGAGAACCGAAGGCGCCGTTGAACTGAAGGAATACGCCGTCTGTCATTACAACCTGGGATACGCCGAGTTCATGAAAAAGAATTACCGGGAATCGCTCAACTGGTTCAAGCGTTTCGAAACCCTCAACAGGGGAGAGGACCGGAAGATACTGGGAGATGCTTACAACCGGATCGGGGATGCCTACTTCATCGAAGCCAATTACCGGCAGGCCGTTGAATATTACGACCGTGCCATTGCTTTGGGAACGACGGATGTGGATTACGCCCTTTTCCAGAAGGGCATTTCCCTGGGAGTCCTGAACCGGTATGCGGACAAGATAGCGGTCCTCGGACAGCTTCAAAAAGAATATCCGAACTCGAGCTATATCCCCGATGCCCTCTATGAGACCGGGCGAAGCTACTTCATAACCCAGCAGCCGGACCGGGCCATTCCTGCCTACCGGAAAATCCTGGAAGAGCACCCGAAAAGCCACTACGTCTCAAAAGCCCTGGTGCAACTGGGACTCGTTTATTATAATCAGGACAAGCCGGAGGAATCCCTTGCCTGCTACAAGCGCGTGGTGGAGGAGTTCCCGGGGACATCCGACGCCAACGATGCATTGCTGGGCATCAAGAACGTGTATCTCGAAAGCAACCAGGTGAACCGGTATTTTGCATATGTCCAGAGCCTTGGAAGGGATGTTGAGGTCTCCGTGAACGAACGGGATTCCCTTTCCTACCTGTCTGCAGAAAATCTTTACCTGGAAGGGAAATGCGGGGAAGCCACCGGGGCTTTCGAATCCTATATCCGGGACTTCCCTTCCGGTGCCTACCTTGCCAGTGCATACTTCTATAAGGCCGAATGCCTGCTGAAAGAAGAAAAACACATGGAGGCCCTGGCCTCGCTGAATTACATCATCGGTCTTTCACGGAACGATTTCACCGAACCTGCCCTGCTGACGGCGTCCCGCATCAATTACGATTACGGGAATTACCGTGAGGCCCTGGAGGATTACCTTATGCTGGAGCAGATCGCGGCGGTAAAAGGCAATCTCACGGAAGCACGGACCGGGAAAATGCGCTGCTACTACCTTCTGGAGGAATACGGCAATGCCATCGACGCCGCCAGGGAATTGCTGAGGGAAGAAAAGATCCCGGAGGAACTGGTCCGGGAGGCCCGGTTCGACATTGCCAAGTCATTTTATGCCCAGGACCGATTCGCACTGGCTCTCGAAGAGTTCAGGCAGGTTTCGGTAGAGGTGAGCAGCCTGGAAGGCGCCGAGTCAAAGTACAGGGTGGCCGAAATCCTGTATATCCGGAAGGATTATCAGGAGGCTGAAGAGGTCATTTTCGAGTTCATCGACCAGAACACACCCCACCAGTACTGGATGGCTAAATCCTTTATCCTGCTTGCGGACCTGTACCTCGAAAAGAACGATGACTTCCAGGCGGTGCAGACCCTCCAGAGCGTCATCGATTATTACGAGAACACGGATGACGGCATACTGGACCTCGCCATCCGGAAGAAGGCCGAGATCCTGAAGAGGCAGGAAGCTGCCGGGGGAGAACAGGAGCGGGAGGAGATGGAGATTGAGATCGTAAACCAGGAAGAATGAGACGGAACATTTCATATATGCTGATTGCAGGGATCCTGACAGCCGCAGGAACCACGGGGAAGGTCCCGGCACAGGAGCGGATCGATAAGGAGATCGTGGTTGTAAAACCATACCAGCCAAGCCTTTCGGATGCACAGAAAATCAACATATTGCCGGACGTGAGCGATTCGATCAGCATCCACCCGAGTTTCGACTACAGCATCCGGCCCGGGAAATTCGACGCCCGGTACCGGGTTCGGCCCATAAAACCTGCCAGGATGGTGGGCACTCCCCTGACCAAACTATATAAGTCCTACCTGAAGCTGGGTTTCGGGAATTATCTCGCTCCCCTTGGGGAACTCAACGTGAATTCCCTGAGGGATAAAAAAACACAGTGGGGCATCGAGGCCGGGCATTATTCCATAAACGGGAAACTGAAGCTTGAAAACGATAAGAAGGTGAATCCCGGGTATTTCGAGAATTACGGCTCGGTTTACGGCAAACGGATCTTCAGGAAGTCTTACCTGTCCGGGAAGATACGCGGAGCCTACGACGGAGGCAGTTTTTACGGTTACCATCCCTCCCTGGATACGGTCCTTCAGAAGGACGACATCCGCCAGACCTACCTTAAGCTGGACGGAAGGGTGAAAATGGGTTCCAGCCACAAGGACTCCCTGCACCTGAACTGGAAGGGTTTCCTGGATTACTTCTATACCCTGGACCACTACAAGAATTCGGAGCATGCCGTTATCCTGGATGCCGCATTGGATCAGCGTTTCCATTCGGGGAACAACGGGGGACTGAACATCGGGGGAGGATATTATTATACCTCTCCGTCCGTCGATTCGGTAAACCATGTAATCGTACGGTTGAATCCCTGGTTCGGAAGGACCAGCGGGGAATACTTGTACCGTGTCGGGCTGGGATTCGCACTGGATGTGCACGGCGATAAGGCCAAACCGCACTTCTATCCGGAAGCCCTGCTCCAGATCAACCTGGTGGAGGGCATACTCGTACCCTATTTCGGGGTCGACGGCAAACTGCAGGTCAACAACCTGCGGACGGTAGTCGGGGAGAACCGCTATATTACACCCGGACTCCGGGTGGAAAATACCATGCACAGGATCCGGGGGTTTATGGGACTGAAAGGAAATTTCAGCAGGCAGATC
>CAZNQG010000114.1:0-10833 GCA_964575235.1 uncultured Bacteroides sp. | reverse complement strand
GAACAATCCTGTGCAGCCATCTGGGCTGCATAGGGCGTGTTTTTCTTGGATCCCTTGAAGCCCATTTTCCCCGCTGAGGACCAAGAGATTACCTGCCCCGAATTATTGGTAAGACTGATGATGATGTTGTTAAAAGAGGCGTGTATATGTGCCTGGCCGGTGGGTTCAACCCTGACGGTTCTTTTCCTGGATGCTCCTGTTCTTTTTGCCATCTCTATTTCTTAGCTGCCGCTTTTTTCTTATTAGCGATCGTTTTTCTTCTGCCCTTTCGTGTCCTTGCATTATTCTTCGTGCTTTGACCACGCACGGGGAGCCCGATCCGGTGACGGATTCCACGGTAGCTCCCGATATCCATCAGGCGCTTTATGTTCAACTGGACGGAGGATCTCAATTCGCCTTCCACCTTATAATTGTCGTTTATGATCGCCCGGATCTTGGAGAGCTGGTCGTCCGTCCAGTCCTTTACCTGAATATTCCGATCGATGCCTGCTTGATCGAGTATCTTCCCGGCCGTGCTCCTGCCGATGCCAAAGATATAGGTCAGTCCTATCTCCCCTCGCTTGTTTTTCGGTAAGTCGACGCCTACAATTCTAGCCATGTTTTTATCTTCTTATAAAATGGTTTGCAAAGATACAATTTTATCCCTGACGCTGTTTAAACTTCGGGTTTTTTTTGTTGATCACGTAAAGGCGCCCCTTCCTCCGGATGATCTTGCAATCAGCCGTTCTCTTCTTCACCGATGCTCGTACTTTCATGAATGAGTTGTTTTATTTGTACCTGAATGTTATTCTTCCCTTCGTCAGGTCATAGGGTGACATCTCCACCTTGACCCGGTCTCCCGGTAAAAGTTTGATGTAATGCATCCGCATCTTACCGGAGATATGTGCCGTAATCACATGCCCGTTCTCCAGTTCTACCCTGAACATGGCGTTGGACAAGGCTTCGGTAATGGTTCCATCCTGCTCTATCGATGGTTGTTTAGCCATTGTTAGATAATTAGTTTATGACTTCTTCTATGTATTTGAACGTCGAGAGAACATCCGGTTCTCCTTTCGTAACTGCAATCGCAAGTTCATAATGCGCTGAAGGCTTCCCGTCTCTTGTCCGGATGGTCCATCCATCCATATCCTGCTGAATATACCGGGCACCCATGTTGACCATGGGCTCGATGCAAAAAACCATTCCTGCCTTAAGCTTGATTCCTGATCCCCGGTGCCCGAAATTGGGTACCTCGGGGTCCTCGTGCAGGTTCTTCCCCAGTCCGTGCCCGACCATTTCGCGGACAACCGAGTACCCGGCATGCTCGGCATGGCTCTGGATAGCATACCCGATATCGCCCAGCCGGTTTCCCCTTCTTGCCTTCTCGATGCCTCTGAAAAGGGCCTGTTTGGTCGTAAGCATCAGGTTCAGCCAGGCGGGATCCGGATCCCCGATGGCGAAGGTATAGGCGGAGTCGCCGTAATATCCTTCCATCTTCACGCCGCAATCGATTGAAATGATGTCGCCTTCCTTCATGGCATAATCCGAAGGTATGCCGTGCACCACCTCGTCGTTCAGGCTGGTACAGAGGGTTGCCGGGAACCCGTTGTAACCGAGAAAACCCGGTATGCCTCCGTGGTCCCGTATGAACTCCTCTGCGCGCCTGTCCAGTGACCGGGTTGTAATACCGGGTCTTATCATGCCTGCCAATTCTCCGAGTGTTCTGGAAACCAGTTGGTTACTGGCCCTCAGCTTTTCGATCTCCTCCTCTGTTTTTAACAAAATCATCAAAGAACGCTTAGCAGACTCTAAATGGCAGATACAGCTCCACCCGCTCTGCCTTTTATCCGGCCGGATTTCATCAGCCCGTCGTAGTGCCTCATCAGCAGGTGGCTTTCGATCTGCTGAAGGGTATCCAGGACAACTCCGACCAGTATCAGCAGGGATGTTCCCCCGTAAAACTGTGCGAATTGAGCATTCACTCCCACAAGGCGAGCGAAGGTTGGCAGTATGGCGACAAATGCAAGAAATATGGAACCGGGCAGGGTGATCCTCGACATGATGGTATCCAGGAATTCGACCGTTTTCCTTCCGGGTTTCACGCCCGGTATGAACCCACCGTTCCGTTTCATATCCTCAGCCATCTGGGTCGGATTGATGGTCACCGCCGTATAGAAATACGTGAATAAAATGATCATTACGGCAAAAACAATGTTATACCACAAGCCGTAGGGATTCACAAAAGCCGCAATAAAACCCGTTATCGCTTCCGATTTGGAGAAACCGGCTATGGTGATGGGTACAAACATGAGTGCCTGTGCAAAAATGATCGGCATTACACCGGCTGCGTTAACCTTGAGGGGTATGTACTGGCGCACTCCCCCGTATTGCTTGTTGCCGACGATCCGCTTGGCATACTGCACAGGGATCCTTCGGGTTCCCTGGACCAGCAGTATGGTCATCATGAACACGACGAACAGGAACATGACCTCCACCAGGAAGGCAACGAGTCCGCCTCCCTGCTGTTCCAGCCTGGCGCCGAACTCCGCAACCGTGGCGAACGGAAGCCTGGCAATGATCCCGATCATGATGATCAGCGAGATGCCGTTCCCGATGCCCCTGTCCGTGATACGTTCCCCCAGCCACATGATAAACATGCTTCCCGCGGTCAGGATGATCACGGATGAAACGGTGAAGTATGCTCCCTTCAGGATAAAGGCCGTCTCGGGTATCTGTGCGTGCAGGTTCACCAGGTAACTGGGTCCCTGCAAGATGAGAATGAATACCGTAAGGTAACGGGTGATCTGGTTGATTTTGCGGCGGCCGCTCTCCCCTTCTTTCTGAAGACGCTGGAAGTAGGGCACGGCAATTCCAAGCAGCTGAACCACAATGGAAGCGGAGATATACGGCATGATACCCAGCGCAAAGACGGATGCATTCGAAAATGCACCGCCAGAGAACATGTCCAGCAGGCCGAGGACCCCGGTGGAGGTCTGTTGTTTCAGTCCCGCAAGTTGCGTCGGGTCGATTCCGGGCAGGGTAATGAAAGACCCGAGCCTGTAGACCAGCAGCAGTCCCAGCGTATAAAGGATCCTTTTGCGAAGATCTTCAATTCTCCAGATGTTCCGTATGGTTTCAATAAACTGCCTCATGTAACTATATTTTTGCTATGCTACCTTCGAGTGATTCAATGGCTTTTCTGGCGGACTCGCTGAAGGCGTGTGCCTGCACATCCAGCTTATGGGTTAGTTTCCCGTTGCCGAGGATCTTCACCAGGTCCTTACCGGATACCAGTCCCGCGTCCACCAGCGTCTGCACATCAATCTTCTTTAGCTTTTTCTTCTCTGCCAGTTCCTCGAGAACGGACAGGTTGATCGCCTTGTATTCCTTGCGGTTGAAGTTCTTGAAACCATGCTTGGGCACACGGCGATGCAAGGGCATCTGTCCCCCTTCGAAACCGATGGCGCGGGAATACCCGGACCTGGATTTTTGTCCCTTGTGCCCTCGGGTGGACGTGCCTCCTTTTCCGGAACCCTGTCCCCTTCCAAGTCTTCTGTCCTTATTTACGGAACCATCTGCCGGTTTTAAATTACTTAGATCCATATCTTGTCTTTTGAAAATCCTTATTTGATTTCTTCCACCCTGACCAGGTGTTTTACCTTGTTCACCATTCCCAGGACCTGGGGACTCCCATTCAGTTCAACCGTTTTGTTCATCTTTCTCAGTCCAAGGGCATCCAGTGTCTTCTTCTGCCTCGAAGTACTGCCGATCCTGCTTCGTATCTGTGTTACTCTTATTTTTGCCATTTTCAATGCACTTATGGGGTCTTAACCGTTGAATACCCTGTCCATCGCCATATTCCTGTGTTCTGCCACCAGGCTTGCATCCCTGAGTTCCATCAGGGCCCTAAAGGTGGCCTTTACCAGATTGTGCGGGTTGGAGGAGCCTTTGGATTTGGCCAGGACGTCCTTCACCCCGACGCTTTCCAGCACGGCACGCATGGCACCGCCTGCCTTCACACCTGTACCGCCTGAGGCAGGTTTAAGGAATACGGAGGCACCGCCGTACTTGGCCATCTGCTCATGCGGTATGGTTCCCTTGTGTATGGGCACCTTAATCAGGTTCTTCTTGGCGTCCTCGATGCCTTTGGCAATGGCGGTCGTAACCTCATTCGCCTTGCCCAGTCCATGGCCTACGATCCCGTCTTCGTTGCCCACCACGACGATGGCAGAGAAACTGAAGGTTCTTCCCCCTTTGGTTACTTTGGTCACCCGCTGTATGCTAACCAGCCGGTCCTTCAGTTCCAGGTCGCTTGTCTTTACTCTTCTGATGCTTGTTGTCATGTTCTTAAAATTTAAGTCCGCCTTCCCTGGCAGACTCTGCCAGAAATTTAACGCGTCCGTGGTACAGATAACCGTTCCGGTCGAATACCACGCTTTTAATTCCCTTGGAGAGTGATTTTTCGGCGATCAGTTTGCCGACCATTTTTGCCTGCTCGCTCTTGTTTATGCCTTTTTTGTCGGCAACTTCCTTATTCTTCGAAGATGCAGAAACAAGGGTTACCCCGCTCAAATCATCGACCAGTTGAACATAAATTTGCTTATTGCTCCGGAAAACGGTCATACGGGGCCTTTCGGGTGTTCCGCTGATGTGTTTCCGGATACGCTGCCTGATTTTCTGCCTTCTTTCTCTTTTCGTTAAAGCCATCTCAAAACATTGTTATCGGTTTATACACTCGCTGCCTTGCCGGCCTTGCGGCGCAGTTGTTCGCCCACGAAGCGAATCCCCTTTCCCTTGTATGGTTCGGGCGGCCTGAGTGAGCGTATCTTGGCGGCGATATGCCCAAGAAGCTGCTTGTCGGCACTGCGGAGGGTCACGATCGGATTGGACCTTCTCTCTGTAAAGGATTCAACCTTCACTTCCGGAGGAAGCTCTATGATGATATCATGGGAATATCCGAGGCTCATTTCGAGCCGCTGGCCCTTGGCTTCCGCCCTGTATCCAACACCCACGAATTCCTGCTTTATCTCATATCCCTGCGAAACACCGATGACCATGTTGTTGATGAGGGCGCGGTAGAGCCCGTGCATGGATTTGTGTTCCTTGCTTTCGCTCGGCCTGGTAAGGATGACCCGGCTGCCTTCCGTGCTCACCTTGATGTTCGGGTGAACCTTCTGGGAGAGTTCTCCCAGCGGGCCTTTAACGCTGACCAGATTATCCTTATCGATGTTTACGCTTACACCCTCCGGTATTTCGATCGGTAAATTACCAATTCTCGACATGTTATTCTCTCCTGATTTAATATACAAAACAAAGGACCTCGCCCCCGACGTTCATTTTCCGGGCTTCCTTGTCGGTCATTACTCCCTGTGAAGTGGATATAATGGCCACTCCAAGACCGTTAAGAACCCTGGGCAGTTTTCTGGCGTTGGTATATTTGCGAAGCCCGGGCGTGCTTTCCCGTTCGAGGGATTTTATCGCTGAAACCTTGGTTTCGGGATGGTATTTCAGTGCAATCCTGATCGTACCCTGCTTGTTGTCATCCTCAAAACGGTATCCAAGGATATATCCCTTATCGTACAGGATCTTGGTGATCTCCTTTTTGATGTTCGATCCGGGGATCTCGACGACCTCGTGTTTAGCCATGATGGCGTTTCTGACTCTTGTCAAATAATCTGCAATAGGATCCGTCATTTCTAATTCTGTTTAATGTGTTTTATGGCCTACCAGCTGGCCTTCTTCACACCCGGGATCAGGCCTGCAGAGGCCATTTCGCGGAATGTGATCCTGGATATCCCGAACTGCCGGATATAGCCTTTCGGCCTACCGGTAAGTTTGCAGCGATTATGCAGGCGGATGGGATTTGAGTTCCTGGGCAGCCGGCTAAGTCCCACATAATCCCCCTCCGCTTTCAGCTGCGCCCTTTTGGCAGCGTACCTGTCCACCAGTTTTTTCCGCTTGATTTCGCGGGCTTTCATTGATTCTTTTGCCATTCGATTCTATTGTTTTTTAAACGGTATTCCAAATTCTTTAAGCAATGCCAGGCATTCCTCGTCGGTCCTGGCCGTTGTTACAAATGTGACCTCGAGTCCCAGGATCTTGTTGATCTTGTCAATGTCGATCTCGGAGAAGATGATCTGTTCGGAGATGCCCATGGTGAAATTGCCCCGGCCATCCATCTTGGTGCTTACACCCTTGAAATCCCGAATCCTGGGAAGTGCAACGTTGATGAGCCTTTCAAGGAACTCATACATCCTGTCCCGCCTCAGGGTTACCCTCGTACCGATCGGCATCTTCCTCCTGAGCTTAAAGTTGGAGATATCCTTCTTTGAAAGGGTCTGAACGGCATGCTGCCCGGCGATCAGGCTGAGTTCCTCCTGTGCTGTGTCAACCAGTTTCTTGTCGGCAACGGCTTGTCCCACACCCTGGTTCAGGACGATCTTCTCGATCCTCGGTACCTGCATGACGGACTTGTAACCGAAGTCCTTCATCATTGCAGGAATGATCTCTTCGTTATATTTTCGCTTAAGCGTCGGTACGTAATCCATTATTTAATCTCCTCTGCAGATTTCTTAGAATATCTTACCAGTTTGCCCCGGTCGTCGAGCTTCCGGCCGATGCGGGTCGATTCGCCGCTCGAGCCGTCAATCAGCATCAGGTTTGAAATGTGTATGGGCGCCTCTTGCTTGATGATACCTCCCTGGGGATACTGCGCATTCGGTTTCGTATGCTTTGACACCATGTTAATGCCTTCGACGATGGCCTTGTTGGTTTTAACCAGTACTTCGAGGACACGGCCCTGCTGTCCCTTGTATTCTCCGCAGTTCACGTAAACAGTGTCTCCGCGCTTGATATGCATCTTCTTTTTCATCATCTCTGCATTATAAGGATTACAGTACTTCGGGAGCCAGGGATACGATCTTCATGTACTTATCCCTCAGCTCACGTGCGACGGGTCCGAAGATACGGGTGCCGCGGATCTCGTCCAGGTTGTTCAACAGGACCACGGCATTATCGTCAAAACGAATATAGCTGCCATCCGGCCTGCGGACCTCCTTCTTGGTGCGGACCACGACGGCCTTGGAAACGGTTCCCTTCTTCACGTCGCTTGACGGGAGTGCACTTTTAACGGTCACCACCACTTTGTCCCCTATGGAAGCGTAGCGTTTGCGGGTCCCCCCCAGAACGCGAATGCACAGGACCTCTTTGGCGCCGCTGTTATCGGCTACAGCACATTTGCTTTCTTGTTGTATCATGGTTACTTGGCTCTTTCAACGATTTCAATTAATCTCCAGTTCTTGGTCTTGCTCAGCGGCCGGGTTTCACCAATCCTGACGGTATCCCCTATATTGCAGGAATTTTCCTGGTCATGGGCAACAAAACGGGTTGTCTTGTTCACGAATTTGCCGTATATGGGATGTTTTACTTTTCGTTTGACGGCAACCACGATGGACTTATCCATCTTATTGCTGACAACCACGCCGGTGCGTTCTCTTCTCATTTTTCTTACTTCCATTGCGATCTAACTTTTTTCGGACTCGGTTTTGGGCTGCCTGAGCCTGCGGCTCAATTCGGTCATCATCCTGGCAATATTCCGCCTGGACTCGACTATCTTGTTGGGATTATCCAGTGGGGATATAGCATGATTCAGTTTCAGCCTGGCCAGGTAGTCCTTTTCGTTATCCAGGCGCTCCTGCAATTCCTTATCCGTCAATTCAATTATCTCTGAATACTTCACGATGGTATTATTAACTTTAGTTTATGTGCTCATGGTAATCGTTCCTGACCATAAACTTGGTCGGGATCGGGAGTTTCTGGGCACCCAGCCTGAGGGCTTCCTTTGCGACTTCAAAGGGAACGCCTTCAATCTCTATAATGATCCGTCCCGGCGTAACCGGTGCGACGAATCCTTCGGGGGCCCCTTTCCCCTTACCCATCCTTACCTCAGCAGGCTTCTTGGTAATGGGCTTGTCCGGGAAAATGCGGATCCACAACTGCCCTTCCCTCTTCATGTGCCTGGTAACGGCCTGCCTGGCGGCTTCGATTTGCCGGCCAGTTATCCAGCTGGATTCCATTGCTTTGATCCCGAAGGACCCGAATGCAAGCTGGTTTCCCCGCTGAGAATTGCCCTTCATCCGGCCTTTCTGCCTTCTCCTGTATTTGGTTTTTTTCGGCTGTAACATCCTATGATGAGTTTATCGTTCTTTACTTCCTTCTTTTGCTCTTGAAACCGCCTGATTTGGGCTTGGCACTCTTGACCCCTATGTTGGGGGAAAGATCGCGCTTCCCGTACACTTCACCGTTGCAGATCCAGACTTTGATCCCGATCACTCCGACCTTGGTACGTGCCTCGCACATGGCATAATCGATGTCGGCCCTCAGGGTATGCAGGGGAATGCGCCCTTCCTTGTAGAGCTCGGTACGCGCCATTTCCGCCCCTCCCAGCCTTCCGCTGATCAGCACCTTGATCCCCTCGGCACCCATTCTCATGGTGGAGGCAATGGCCATTTTGATGGCCCTCCTGAAGGATATTTTACCCTCCACCTGCCGGGCAATATTATTGGCAACGATCGTGGCATCCAGTTCAGGCCTTTTTACTTCGTAAATATTGATCTGAACCTCTTTTCTGGTGATTTTCTTGAGTTCTTCCTTCAGCTTGTCGACCTCCTGTCCACCCTTCCCGATGATGATCCCCGGCCTTGCCGTGTTGACCGTAACGGTGATGAGCTTCAAGGTCCGCTCAATGATGATTTTCGAGATGCTGGCCTTGGCCAGTCTGGCGTTCAGGTATTCACGGATCTTATTGTCTTCCACCAGCTTGGTGGAGTAGTCGTTGCCCCCGTACCAGTTAGAATCCCATCCCTTGATGATTCCCAGGCGATTTGCTATCGGATTTGCTTTTTGTCCCATGTATGCTTTTATGATTCGTTTTGATTTACACTGTCCAGTACCACCGTCACATGGTTGGATCTTTTGCGGATGCGGTAGGCCCTGCCCTGAGGCGCTGTCTGAAGCCTTTTCAGCACCCTTGCGCTGTCTACATAGATTTCACGGATATACAGATGGCTGTCCTCGATCCGGACGCCTTCGTTCTTCACCTGCCAGTTCGAAATTGCGGAAAGGATCAGCTTTTCCAGCTTTTGCGATGCTTCTTTCTGACTGAACTTCAGGATATCCAGGGCACTGTTGACTTCTTCACCCCTGACCATGTCGGCCACCAACCTCATTTTCCTGGGGGAGGTGGGACAGTTCTTAAGGACGGCGTAGTAACTGTTTTTCCTTTCTTCCTTTATCTGATTCGCTCGGTTTCTTTTTCTGACTCCCATGGTCTTATCGTTTTTTTCTTACTCCTGATTAACGGGCCTTGCCTCCATGTCCCCTGAAGATCCGTGTGGGTGCGAATTCTCCCAGTTTATGTCCAACCATGTTCTCCGTGATGTATACCGGGATGAATTTATTCCCGTTGTGAACGGCAATGGTATGACCGACAAAATCGGGTGATATCACGGATCTTCTTGACCAGGTCTTGATAACGGATTTCTTCCCCGAATCATTCATTTCGATTACCCGCTTTTCCAGCTTGAAATCAATAAAAGGTCCTTTTTTTAATGAACGGCTCATGCTGTATCAGATTTACTTCGTCTTTCTTCTTTCAACAATGTATTTGTTGGTATGTTTCTTCTTCGACCGTGTTTTATACCCCTTGGCCAGCATCCCGGTGCGGGACCTCGGATGACCGCCGGAAGCACGTCCTTCTCCGCCTCCCATAGGATGGTCGACGGGATTCATGGCAACGCCACGCGTCCTCGGCCTGCGGCCCAGCCAGCGATTCCTGCCTGCCTTGCCCGATTTTTCCAGGTCATGGTCCGGATTGGATACCGTTCCCACCGTAGCCTTGCAGGTCGTCAGGACCATCCTCGATTCGCCCGAAGGCAGCTTGATGATGGCATACTTGCCATCCCTGGAAGTAAGCTGTGCGTAAGACCCGGCACTCCTTGCCAGTGCGGCACCCTGCCCGGGATGGAGTTCAATATTGTGGACAATGGTACCCAATGGCAGGTCTCCGAGCGTCAGGGCGTTTCCAACGTCGGGAGAGGCATTGCTGCCCGAAAGGATGGTCTGTCCTACCTTCAAGCCGTTCGGGGCGATGATGTACCGCCTCTCTCCGTCTTCATAAACCACCAGGGCAATCCTGGCGGAACGGTTGGGATCGTATTCGATGCTCTTGACCGTGGCCGGTATTCCATCCTTGTCGCGCTTGAAATCAATCAGGCGGTATCTCCTCTTGTGTCCGCCCCCCAGGTAGCGTACGGTCATTTTGCCGCTGTTATTCCTGCCGCCGGATCTTTTTCCCGGCTTGATCAGCGATTTTTCCGGACTGGTCCGTGAGATCTCCTCAAAGGTACTGATCACTTTCTGTCTCTGCCCTGGTGTTACAGGTTTAAACTTACGTACCGCCATTGCTTTAAATATTGCTGTAGAAATCGATGGTTTCGCCCTCTGCAAGGGTTATGATCGCTTTCTTGTAAGACTTTGTTTTTCCGGTAATGATACCGGACTTTGTATACCGTGACTTCATTTTGCCTCCGTAACGCATGGTGTTGACGGACTCTACGGTAACCCCGTACATTTTCTCTACGGCCTGCTTGATTTGAATCTTATTGGCATTCCTGCGAACCAGGAATCCATAACGATTCATCTCCTCGCCAATGTTGGTCATCTTTTCCGTTACGATGGGCTTCAATAAAATATCCATTTCCTCTCGATTTAATTTGCACTGGTTTGAAGAATATCAAGCGAACTCTCCAGGAATACGACAACGGATGCGTTCATGATACCGTATGTGTTTAATTC
>CAZNQG010000113.1:0-10842 GCA_964575235.1 uncultured Bacteroides sp. | reverse complement strand
CGTCCAGTCCGGACCGGGGTGTTTATAGGAGCAGGGATGGGGGACTGAACTGGGAAAAGGTTTTATACATCAACGAAAGCGTGGGCGTGATCGATCTTGCCATCAACCGTGAAAATCCTGAAATTCTCTACGCCGCAGCGTATGAGAAGTACCGCTTTCCCTGGCATTTCGAGGCCGGGGGAGCGGAAAGCAGGATTTATAAAACCACCGACGGGGGCGATCGCTGGGAAAAACTGTCCGGGGGACTGCCGCAGGGGAATGTCGGCAGAATAGGCCTGGATATTTATCGCAGTAACCCTGACATCCTGTACGCGGTTGTGGAAAACCTGAATCCCAAGCCGGGGTATGAGCCCGGAGAGGAAGACGAAGTCTTCGACCACATGCGCGACCCTTATTTCGACCGGCTGATCGGAGGGGAAGTTTACCGCAGCGGGGATGCCGGCCGAACCTGGCGAAAGGTGAACCACGACACCGTTGACGTGGGCAGCAAGGCCGCCTATTCCTTCAACCAGATCCTGGTCGACCCGAACGATGAGAACAATCTCTACATCAACAACGTATCCCTGCAATCCTCCAGGGACGGCGGGCGCACCTGGGACGGTATGGACTGGAGGACGACACAACGCTTCCGGGCCATGTTCGGGGATGTGCGCTCCATGTGGATCGATCCGCAGGATTCCAGGCATTTTATGGCGGGGAGCGACGGGGGACTGAACGTCAGTTATGACCAGGGTGCCACGACGATGTGTCATTACCATATTCCTCTCGGTGAAGTCTACCAGGTGGAAGCAGACGATGCCGTTCCCTATAACATCTATGCAGGTTTGCAGGACCACGAAGGCTGGAAGGTCCCCTCCAACGGTTGGCGCGGTTCCGTGGGGGATGAGGACTGGACGCTGGTCGGCATGTGGGACGGCATGTACCTCAAGGTAGACCATGAAAACAACCGCTGGCTGTATACGACCACCCAGTTCGGAGCCCACCAGCGTGTGGACCAGCTCCGGGGTGAGCGGGTGAACATCCAGCCCCTGGCCGGGGAGGGGAAACCTCCTTACCGCTACACCTGGAACACACCAATTATCGTATCCCCGCATAACAGCCGGATCCTTTATACCGGGGGACAAATGCTGCTGCGCTCGGTCGACCGCGGCGATACCTGGCAGGAAATCAGCCCGGACCTGACACGGAACGATTCCGTCAAGATTGCGGGCAGGGGGCATATCATGTACTGTACGGTTTCCTCCATTTCCGAATCGCCCCTCACGCCCGGGATCATCTGGGTGGGTACGGATGACGGAAAAGTCTGGATCACCAGGGATCACGGGGCGTCCTGGTCGGAGCTGTCCGAATCCCTGATTCAGGCCGGAGCCCCGGATGAAAGGTACGTGAGCCGTATTTTCGCATCGCACCATGAAGCGGGCAGGGGATACGTGGTCAAGTCCGGGTTCCGCAACGACGATTTCAGCCCGTATTTATACCGGAGCGACGACTTTGGCAATTCCTGGACGGACATATCCGGGAACCTCCCGGAACAGCCGGTTTCAGCCTTCTGGGAGGACGACCATAACCCCCGGCTGCTGTTTGCCGGCAACGACCAGGGATTGTATATTACCCTGAACGGAGGCCGGGATTGGATGCCGCTCAAAAACAACATGCCGAATGTGCCGGTAAAAGACATCCTGGTCCACCCCCAGGCAAGGGACCTGGTCGTCGGAACTTACGGCAGGGGTGTTTACGTGACCGACGTATACCCTTTCCTCGAATTGACGGAAGCCCTTCTCGAGAAGGACCTGCACCTTTTCGACCCGGAAGCCTGTCCCCAGTGGAATTATTCCCAGCAGGCATGGTGGGGGAATCACGGCCCGTTCCAGGACAACCAGTACCGCACTCCCAACGAGGGCAACGGCATGAACATCTATTACTACCTGGGGAAGGAAACCCGGGATTCCGTCCGGATCGAGATCCGTGACGGGGGCGGGGAGCCTGTTGCAGAAATGAAGGGCAGCGGGGGCAGGGGAATCCACAAGCTGGTCTGGAATACCCGGCAGGCTGAACCGGGCAGCTACCTGATCCGGCTTATTTCGGGAAAAGAAGTTATCACGAAAACCGGATTGGTTGGGGAAAAATGGTTTTGGCCGGCAGGGAACAAAGCCCATAATTTCAAATAATACACGCATAACCGGCTCAAGGAGCACAGGGCCAGGCACGGGCTCCTCCTGCAATCAATAGCAACGGTTTGTTTCTAATACGCAACCGTCTTTAAAATCAGGTACAAACTTAGCAAAACATCATGCTTTAAAACAGTTTCCAATCCTGAATATTCGTTAAATAATTCGTTAACAGAAACCTTCGGATTGTTCATTATAGAACACAGACTGTACGTTTTCAAACCATTTTGTCTCCGTGCCGATCTCTGTTTTTATTATAATGATCAATGAATCAGTACTTTGAAAATTCTTGCATGCGTTTTGCAATGGAACAACAAAGTTTACAGAAAAAATGTTCAGGCATTATCTGCTCGTTTCTCTACGGAACCTGGGCAGGCATCTGCATTTTTCAATCATAAACATCGGGGGACTTGCCATCGGGCTTGCCAGTTTCCTGTTCATCATCCTATACATAAACGATGAACTCCGTTACGACCGCTTCCATGAGAAAGCCGGCCGGATCTACAGGGTGAACCGCTTCTACAATTCGAATGATGTGAACGAGGATGCGGCAACCTGTTCCTTTCCATTCGCACCCGCGCTGCAGATGGACTATCCCGGGATGGTGGTGAATACCTGCCGTTTCTTCAACTTCATGACCACCCGGGTATTCATCGAATACCGGGAGAACGATTCCTCCCTTGTAAATTACAACGAGACCGGGTTTTTCCTGGTCGATTCAACCGTGTTTGACATGTTCAGTTTTACCCTTCTGGTGGGAGATCCCGAAACGGCGCTGGCCCGTCCCAATGTGCTGGTCATCAGCGAATCGGCCGCCAGAAGGTACTTCGGCCACAGGGACCCCCTCGGGAAGACCCTGAGACTGAACGAAGGACTGAACCTGGAGGTTACCGGGATCATGAAAGACCTGCCGTCACAGTCCCACTTCCGGATCGACTTCCTCGGATCCCTGTCCACTTTCCGCCAGGCTGCCGGCGGAAGGCTCCCCGAGACCTGGATATGGAATCCCTGCTGGACCTATATTGAGCTGGCTCCGAGCGTTGAGCCGGAAACCCTTGAGGCAAGGTTCCCGGAATTTTACCACAACCATTACCCGGACCTTTCAAACCAGGATGTAACCCTTTACCTGCAAAAACTGACGGATATCCATCTCCGCTCACATCACGACTACGAGATGTATGCCAACAGCAATGCCCTTTATGTGTATATCCTATCGGCCATTGCCGCCATCGTCCTCCTGTTGGCCTGCATAAACTTCATGAACCTCACCACAGCCAATTCGGCAACCAGGACCCGCGAGATCGGGATTAAGAAAACCTTTGGGGCAAGCCGGGGGGACCTGGTGCAGCAGTTCCTTGGTGAAACCATAATTACGACCCTGCTGGCCCTGCTGCTGGCGGTCATCCTGGTCGAGGTCCTGCTGCCCGGATTCAACCGATTCACCGGCAAGGATATATCGGCCGCATACCTTTTTACCTTCGGTTCCATACTTTTCGGGATTGCCCTCACAATTATGGTTGGCTTCATGGCCGGGGCATATCCCGCCCTCTACCTTTCCTCCATCAATCCGTTGAGTGTATTCAGGGGCGGCCTCGGGAACGGTAATAGAGGCATCCTGGCCAGAAAAATACTGGTTACCTCCCAGTTCGCGATATCAATTGCCCTGATCATCGGCACGCTCCTGGTCTTTGCCCAGTTGAATTTCATCCGCAAAGCTGACCTGGGTTTCCGGAAAGACCGTATCATACTGCTGCAGGGGGTGAACCAGATTGTACAGAACTACGAGACCTTCCGGGAGAACCTCCTGAAATACCCCGAGATCGAGCATGTTACGGCTATGGAAGACATCATCGGGGCCAACCACAACACACGGGGAGTCACCATTGAAGGCCTCGCCGACGACCAGCAGTTCTGGTACCCTATGTTCGTGGTCCGCCATGACTTTGTAGAGACTTTCGGCATCGAAGTGCTTGAAGGAAGGGCTTTTTCGGCGGAGATAGGCAGTGATACCGTGGATGCCATCATGATCAACGAGACCATGGCAAGGAATATGGGCTGGTCCAACACCGAAGCCATTGGCAAACGCGTGGTCCATGATGGGAATGAAAGGGTCATCGGGGTTTTCAGGGATTTCCACATTCTTTCGCTGCACAAGCCCATGAACAATTTCATCCTCGACATGGTAAGGAATCCCGGGTTTGCTGCGGGACTTACACGGTACATTGCGATCCGTGTGAATACGGACCGTTACCGCAGCGTACTGTCCGATATCGAGCGGGAATGGAGCGCCGTTGCACCCAACCGTCCTTTCGAATATTCATTCCTGGAAAACGAGTTGAGCGATCTCTACCGTAACGAGGATAAATTCGGGAAGTTCTCCATCATGCTTACCATCCTGGCACTGATCATTGCCGGCCTGGGCCTTGCGGGACTGACCTCCTATATAGCCCAGCAGCGGACTCGTGAGATCGGGATACGCAGGGCTATGGGGGCAACATCAGCAAGCGTGGTCCGCCTGCTGTCCGGTGAATTCATCCGGCTGATCCTGCTGGCCAACCTGATTGCATGGCCGGTCGCGTATTACGTCACCGATAACTGGCTGGACAATTTTACCAAGAGGATATCGATCGACCTGAGCCTTTTCCTTGCTGCGGGAGTCCTCACCCTGTTACTGGCATTCCTGGTCACAAGTTACCGGGCACTGCTTGCGGCCTCACGGAATCCTGCAGATACACTCCGGCACGAATAGGATGCTCACACACCCGACTCGTAGTTGGTGATTTCGGCAAGGAACTGGTGTACGAATCCCCCTATGAGTCCCTCGGTCACATAGGAAGGCTCAATGGTGACCATATGCTTGCGAAGTTGTTTGGAGATTTGAAGGTTTTCCCAGTATGGGTACTCGAACCATACGTTGATCTTGCCCGAAATCATCTGGGAGAAGCCGAGTTCAGCACCCACCTTGATGAACTGCCGGGTGTTTCCGTCTGTCGTTACCTCGCTGATCCCGCTGGGTGTATCCTTGATCTTTAACACGACCGCCTCCAGGTTCTTCCTTTCATCCAGTATCGTGATATCCCAGTCGATTTTCTTGAAATTTTTCCGTACTGATTCGAGAGTCGACCGGATCTTTTCCTTGACAACGGTGATCCAGAGTTCCCTTCTCCGGTTGACGTTCTTCAGGTGGGTTTCATATATGAAGGCGTTCTCCTGGATGGTCGTCAGTTCAAAATTTAAAATTTCCATATCCATTCGCTTTACTTGTTACGCACGGGTATATAAAAGTAATAAAATCCGGATCAATTAAAAAACCACTGAAACCCGTCCCGGATGCGATGCACATCAGCCAACCATGTATTTACGGAAAGGATCGCAGGGCTTGAATAATCCTTGAGAATTCCTATTTTTGAGAATTCCGTTGAAAGACCCGGTATGATTAACGTACGCATGCCAAAACTGTTCACAATTCTTTTCATATGTTACAGCGCATCAATACGAGCATCCTGAGCCGGCTGGCTACCCTCAAGATGTATCCAGGCCTGACGTTCGGCGGCCGCTTCCGTTCGGACTTCCGATTCGACCTGAAACACGACCTGCCGCTGAACTTTTTCATCAAGCTCGGATTCGTGCATAATTTCGACAATAAACCCGTATAGGGGGCCTCTATGCACGATTATATCATACAGACCACTTTTGGATGTGAGCTGTAATACAACCATAACCCACAAGGAAAAGGAATGAAGGAGCACTGGAAAAAGATCATGCTCTGGGGGGAATTCGTCCTGATGTTTTTCGGCATCCCGCTATTCATGTTCCTGGATAAGGGTTTTACGCATCCCAGCGCGGTCCTCCTGCCTTTCCTGGCGGCTGTTTTTATCATCCTGCGCTACGGTACGGATTTCCGGTGGAAAGAACTGGTCTATCTCAGAATCTCTAGGGGAAACCTCATCCGGGACGGCCTGATCATCCTGGCCTGCGGGGCGTTTCTGATTACCGGTGTTTTAATCCTGGTTCCAGGGAAATTCCTGAACCTCCCGCGCTCCAACATCTGGATATGGCTGGCCCTGTGCACTTTCTACCCGGTATTTTCCGCCTATGCCCAGGAAGTGCTTTACCGTACCTTCATCTTCAACCGGTACCGTGAGATTTTTCCTGCCGGCTGGCAGATGATCGCGGCAAGCGGCACCAGTTTCAGTTTTGTTCACATCCTCTATTACCACCCGCTTTCCATGATCCTGACGCTCTTCGCAGGGATATACCTGGCCGGCGTTTATAACAGGACGCGCAGTGTGCTTTATACCGCCATCCTGCACGGCATACTTGGAATATTCGTGTTTACGGTGGGACTGGGAGAGTTTTTCTGGCTGGATATGTTCGAATATTTTTAATGCCCCGGATTACCGGATCCCGAATTTCTTCTGGATCTTCTCCAGGCTGAGGCCTTTTGTCTCCGGCATTACAAAAATCACCCAGATGAGCTGTCCGACCATGCAGGCCGAATAGAAAGCGAAAGTATGTCCTCCAGAAATATCGGCGATCACCGGGAATGTCCATGAAATGGCCGCTGCCATGAACCAGTGAGTAAAACTTCCCAGTGCCTGACCCCTCGCACGCACTCGGTTGGGGAAAACCTCGCTGATAAATACCCAGATGACGGTTCCCTGGCCGAATGCATGCGATGCAATGAAAACCATAATGCTGACCAGCACTACGATCCCACCTGCCCTGCTGAATTCCTGTCCATAGGTATAAAAAGCCCAGGCCGTCACGGCCAGGCTGATGATGTAGCCAAGGGACCCGAAAAGCATGAGCTGCCTGCGGCCGAACCGGTCTATGATCACCAGGGCCGCTAAGGTAAACAGGACCATGGTGCCCCCGATCGCAACCGACTGAAGCAGGGCGGTGTTGTTCCCGGCCCCCGCCATCTTGAATATATGCGGTGCATAGTACAATACGGCATTTATGCCTGAAAGCTGGTTGAAAACTGCGATAGCAACGGCCAGGAATATGGGCTTGGCAAATTTCCTGCTGAATAACCGTTCCCGTTGGTGACCGGATTCAAGGTCCAGGGAGGCCCTGATTTCGGCAACTTCCTCTTCGATGTTGCCGTTGTCCGTCCCGCATCTTTCCAGCACAACAGTTGCCTGGGGGACCTTCCCTTTTGCGATGAGCCACCGGGGACTCATCGGTATGAAGAACAGCAGGACAAGGAAGAGGAATGCGGGTATGGCTTCAACGCCCAGCATCCACCGCCATTCATGGACACCCAGTTCCAGGGATGCGATCAGGTAGTTCGAGAGGTAGGCTACCAGCATCCCCGATACCACGTTCATCTGGACTACCGCAACCATTCTTCCCCGGTTCCGTGCCGGTGTGATCTCTGCAATGTACATGGGGGCGACAACGGAGGATCCTCCCACTCCGATACCTCCCAGGAAACGGTAAATCAGGAACATGACCCACCTGCTTGCCAGGGCGCTTCCAAGAGCGGAGACCAGGTAGAGCAGGGCGAGGATGAACAGTACGTTCCGTCTGCCGATAAGGTCAGCCGGCCTGCCCACGATTACAGAACCGGCGATGGTTCCGATGATGGCACTGGCCACTGTGAATCCGAGTCCCGAACGGCCCAATTCAAAGAAATCCTGCAACCAGTGGGTCGTTCCGGAGATGACGGCCGTATCAAACCCGAAAAGCAGTCCCCCGAGGGATGCAACAACGGCCGACAATACCAGTATGGGTTTGCTGTGCATGCAGCCGAATATACATATTACGCCCCGGAAACCACGAATTTTTTTTGGAAATCCCGAAAAAAATGTTTAAGATATGGTCAGGAATATTGACTAAAATCTAATCAAAAAGACATGGGAATGTACGATAGATTCTGCCAGAGCTGCGGAATGCCGATGGACAAGGATCCCAACGGCGGTGGTACGAACCAGGATGGTTCCAGGACGCATAAATACTGCAGCTACTGTTATGAAAAAGGCGCTTTCAGGGATGATTTCACCTCTTCCGAGGAAATGATCGCCCTGGTAAGGGATAAACTAAGGGAAATGGGATACGGACCGCTCAAGCGCTGGTTCTTCACCTCGCATATCCCGAAACTGGAGCGTTGGACCGGTTCGTAGCTCGATAAGGAAATTATCCTTTCTGTGCCGGCCAGCCAACGGGCAGGAGCCGGTCTGATCGGGTCTCCCGTGGACCTATCCTTCGAACTTGAATGAAACCTTTACCTTGGCCCGGTAGGCTTCGACCTTGCCGTCCTTGATCTGCATGTCGAGCGTTTCGACCTCTGCAATACGCAGGTCCCTTAGTGTTTTTGCGGCCCGCTCCACGGCATTGGAAGCGGCCTTCTCCCAGGATTCGGTACTGGTGCCGACCAGTGTGATGATCTTGTATACGCTGTTAGCCATATCCGTAAATATTTGGTTGAATCTTAAATTTACGGCTCTCCGGTGCCAATGTCAACCCCCGTGACCCTGTTTCACAATAGACCGGCAGGAATTTGATGGGGTTAAATTGGACATTTTTGTCTAATATTGCAGCCAGTATCGTGATCCCTTGCTGAATCGTGTCGAACAGAGCAGAAGTCCCCAGCCAAAAAATAACCTTTACCGGCCTGAGAAATGCCCTGAGGCTGTACCGCTACATTCGCCCCTATGCCTTCACCTTTGTCCTGGGCATGTTTTTCCTGTTCGGCAGCTCCCTTGCAAGCCTGGCATTCCCGAAACTGCTGGGCGACCTGGTAAGCGCCGGCAACCGGGGGGACCTTTCGGACTCGTTGACCAGAACCGGACTGTTGCTGGTTGTCATCATGGTTATCCAGGCTGTCTTTTCCTACTTCAGGACCATTTTGTTTGTAAACGTTACGGAGAAGTCCCTTGCCAGCCTCCGGCAGGACACGTACAACCACCTGATCCGGCTACCCCTTGAGTTTTTCGAGCAGAAAAGGGTGGGTGAACTGAACAGCAGGCTCTCGGCCGACATTTCCCTCCTGCAGGATACCCTGACCACGACCCTTGCCGATTTCCTCCAGCAACTGATCGTAATCATCGGCGGCGTCGCATACCTGGTCTTCATTTCTCCCGGACTCACCCTTTTCATGCTGGCCATCCTTCCTGCCGTGGTCCTGATGGTTTTTTTCTTCGGCAGGTTCATTCGCCGGTACTCGAGGATGATGCAGAAGGAAGTGGCTTCATCCAACACGGTGGTGGAGGAGACCCTTCAGGGGATACGTGGCGTAAAGGCATTTACGAACGAGTTCCTGGAGATGACTCGCTACCGGAAAAGGACCCTCGAGATAGCCAGGCTGGGGATCCGGGGCGGCATCTACAGGGGAGCCTTCTTTTCCTTCATGATCGTAGGCCTGTTCGGAGCCCTGGTGGCGGTGATCTGGAGGGGATCGGCACTGCTCGCAAGCGGGGAAATGGACGCAGGGGAATTGTTCTCATTTGTGCTTTATTCCGGCTTCATTGGCGGCAACATCGGGGGCATGGCCAGCGTCATAACCCGGCTTCAACGCTTCATTGGTGCCACCGAAGACCTCCTGGAGATTTTCGAGACGCCTGAGGAACCCGTGCAGGAAGTCATGGAAATCCGCAGTGAAGATGAACTTTCCGGCAAGATCCGTTTCCGTAATGTCTCGTTTGCCTATCCCTCCAGGAAGGAGGCGGAAGTCATCCACGAATTGAATTTCGAGATCGACGAAAACCAGCTCGTGGCACTGGTGGGACCCAGCGGTGCGGGAAAATCCACCATTACATCCCTTCTGCTGCGCCTTCACGACCCGGTCAGCGGCGAGATCTGGTTCGACGGTAAAAAGGGGACCGACATCCCGGTATCCATCCTGAGGAGGCAGATCGCCCTGGTCCCCCAGGACATTTTCCTGTTCGGGGGAACGATCCGGGAAAACATTTCATACGGCAGGCCGGGGGCCGGCGGGGAGGAGATCCGGGAAGCAGCCTTCAAGGCCAATGCCCTTGAATTCATCGAGCGTTTCCCCGATGGAATGGACACCCTGGTGGGGGAGAGGGGGACCCAGTTGAGCGGGGGGCAACGCCAGCGGGTGGCCATTGCCAGGGCTGTGCTAAAGGACCCGAAAATCCTGATCCTGGACGAGGCAACAAGCTCCCTGGATTCCGAATCCGAAGCCCTGGTCCAGGATGCCCTTGAGAAGCTGATGGAAGGAAGGACATCCATCGTCATTGCCCACCGCCTGGCCACCGTTCGTAAAGCCGACCAGATCCTGGTCATCGACCACGGACGCCTGGTTGAGAAAGGCACCCACAGGGAACTGATGAAAATTCCTGCGGGTATGTACCGCAACCTGAGCAGGCTGCAGTTTGATGCTTAAAATTTTTCCGGTAAGAAAAAAATGATGAAATTAATGGCTTATACCAACCGATATGAAAGTAACGAAGGCCGTCATTACATCCGCCGGACCCAACCAGCGCAAACTTCCCCTGCAGACATTGGTGGACAAGGAAGGCCTTGAGAAATCCTTTCTTGAATTGCTCATTGAAGAGGTCCTTGCAGCCGGGATAAACGAAATATGCATCGTCGTCCAGCCCGGCGATGAAATCCCTTACGGACAGGCCATCGGAGAGCACACCCGCGATGTGACCTTCCTGCACCAGGACAAACCCCTTGGATACGGGCATGCCCTGTACTGCGC
>CAZNQG010000112.1:0-10987 GCA_964575235.1 uncultured Bacteroides sp. | reverse complement strand
GACTGGTGATCTGAACGCTCGTAAGGTTTTCCAGCTTGTATTTTACTTCGTTCACGTTGATCCCGTAACAGATCGTGGCAGCCACGACAAAAAGCGCGTAAAGGTTCACCTCCCGGAATACCTCCAGGCTGCCGTTCCATACCAGGCCCAGTGCACCTACCAGGCCAATGAGCAGTCCCACGATATTGATCCATTTTGCCGAGGCGCGGTAGATCAGCAGTCCAACAATCAGCGTGAACAGCGGCGTAAGGGAATTCAGCATGCCGGCCAGTGAGCTGTCGATCCGTGTCTGGGCCTTTGTGAAAAGCAGGGCCGGGATGGCAAATCCCATCATTCCCACAACGCTCAGGGAAACGATATTGTCCCTTCGTATGGTCCTGATGTGCCGGATGGAAAATGGCAGCAGGAAAATGAAGCTGAAGAAGATCCGGAAGGCGGCAACCTGCGTGGAAGTAAAGGATTCAAGTCCCCGTTTCATCAGGATGAACGAAGTGCCCCAGATGAGTGAAAGGATCAGCAGGACCGACCATTGACGTGATTTGGTATCGAGCGGGAACTTTGGCACACCGGGAGGATAAAGACGCAAATATAGGTATTTTAGCAGATTCTGCAGATTATTCATTACTTTGCAGCGGACAATTTAAACCTTCGTATTATATATGATCCCGGCCATTTTTATCAAAGGAATCATAATCGGCCTGATGGTATCCGCCCCGCTGGGCCCGATCGGGATCATGTGCATCCAGCGGACTCTGAACCGGGGGTACATGGCGGGGTTTGTATCGGGACTCGGAGCGGCGGCGGCGGATGTTGTTTTTGCGGTAATCGCCGGTTTCGGGTTTTCGATCATCATCAATTTTATCGAGGAAAAGCATCTGTTTTTTCAGATCCTGGGCGGGGTGTTCGTGTTGTATATCGGGTTCAGGATCTTCAATACCAACCCGGTCAAGCAGCTCCGGCTCCAGCGTCTCAACAAGACCCGGCTTTCCCAGGATTTCGTGTCCGTTTTCCTTCTTACCATATCAAACCCGGTTGCGATCTTTCTTTTTATCGCCATCATGGCTGCCCTGAAGGTTGCCAACGACATGCTTTCCTGGTTTGAGCTTTCGTTCATGGTTGCAGGCATTGCAGGGGGGGGCATCCTTTGGTGGTTTGTGCTGGCTTCCATTGCCAACCGTTTCAGGAAAAGAATCCGCCTGAAAAGCATCTGGTGGCTGAATAAGATTACGGGTTCCGTAGTTTTCCTTTTCGGACTGGCCGTGATTCTTTCCGTATGGGTGATTAAATAGCCCTTACGCCTGCCTAATTTGAACTGATTCCATGTATGTTTGCCCGATATGGCTTATATTTAATGCGCGATAAACACCGTTTTGGAGATCATGAAGCTTATTGATACAGACGCACTCCTGGAGGCTGCAAAACTAAACGGATTCGCAGGGGAAAGCGCGGTGAAATTCCTGATGCTCCTGATGCGTTTCCGGAGGATCAACCGGATCTATCAGGAGAACCGGCACAGGTCGGGGATGGAATTCATCGATGCCATGATAGACCAGCTTGGGATCCGTTACGAAATAAGGGCCGAAGAGCTGGAAAGGATACCCGCACAGGGAGCTTTCATCACCGTCTCCAACCACCCTTTCGGGGGCATCGACGGCCTCCTTTTAATCAAACTGATCGGAACCGTCCGTCCCGATTACAAGGTGCTCCCCAACTTCCTGCTGAAGCGGATGGAACCCGTTTCGGAATACCTCTTCAATTTCAATCTGCTTGAAAATGGAGCTCCGGAACGTCCCCCGCTCTCCGATCTCAAGATTGCCTATCATCACCTGGAGGCCGGCCATCCAATGGGCATATTCCCCGCCGGAGAGGTCTCGAGTTTTGACCAGGACATCCAGGCCGTTACGGATCCCCAATGGAAATTCAGGGCCCTCCAGGCCCTCAAAAGAGCCAGGGTGCCGGTCGTCCCGGTTTATTTCCAGGGCAAGAACAGCCGCCTGTTCCATTTCCTGGGACGCATCCATCCGAAGCTTCAGACGGTCAAGCTGCCTACCGAAATGTTCAACAAGCGGAAACGCATCATCAACATCCGGATCGGGACACCCATTCCCGTGGCAGAACAGAACGAGTTCAGCGATATCTCCCGTTACGGGCGTTACCTGAGAACCAAGACTTATGCCCTGGGCACCTCCCTGGAAGTCAAGAAATTCTTCTCAGTAAGCCGGAGGCAGTTGAAGAAAGCGGAAGAAATCATTGACCCGGTGCCGCCGCATGTCCTGGAATCCGAGATTTCCGGCATTACTGCCAGATATATTCTCTTTAAGATCGAGAATTTCA
The DNA here is from genome assembly GCA_964575235.1 of uncultured Bacteroides sp. Taxonomy (GTDB): domain Bacteria; phylum Bacteroidota; class Bacteroidia; order Bacteroidales; family SM23-62; genus SM23-62. Next base: position 8,653 of record CAZNQG010000112.1, on the reverse strand, counting down.
GCGTGATATGTGTCCCATCCGTTGAGATACCAAACGTTATGAATGAAATAGGCCGTCTGAGGGAAGTCACTTTCCGGGAAGTGGGAGAGGGAACCAACCAGCAGATGGACATCGACGAATACGATCTGTATTATCACCAGTTGTTCATATGGGATAACGAAAACAGGAAAATCGTAGGTGCATACCGGGTTGGCAAGGGAAAGGAGATCATGGATATCTACGGGATCCGGGGATTTTATATTCAGAGCCTTTTCAGGGTCAGCCGGAAACTGCATCCCGTTCTTACCCAATCCCTGGAATTGGGCAGGTCTTTCATCATTCCGGAATACCAGCGAAGGCCCCTGCCGCTTTTTCTACTGTGGAAGGGGATCCTCTATTTCCTGCTGAAGAATCCGGAATACCGGTACCTGATCGGCCCGGTAAGCATCAGTAACCGATTCTCAAATTTCTCCAAAGAACTGATCATAAAGTATATCACGGAAAATTATTACAACCCAAGCATCGCCAGGTATATCCGTCCAAGGAAAAAGTTTACCGTATCGCTTCACCACCTGGATACGGACATACTCATCGAATCGGCCAGCGACCTGAACAAGTTCGACCGGATCATCAAGGACATCGAAACGGCGCAGAAAAACATGCCCGTACTGCTCAAAAAATACCTCAAGCAAAACGGGAAAATCGTCGGTTTTAACATCGATCCCAAATTCAATAATGCGCTTGACGGGCTGCTGGTACTGGATCTGTTCGACGTTCCCCCCGACACCATATCAGCCCTTTCCAAGGAAGTGAACGATAAGGGCATTCTCGAACGTTTCGCCTCTGCTGACCTTGGATTAATCGGTATGGATCCTTCCCCGCAATAAGGTCAGCCGGAGTGATCGTTTATCATTCCAGAACGCCCAGTTGCCTGAGCATGCTGGCATTATCATACACAACCGTGTAATCTGAGATTTTCCCGTTCTCAAGGGTGTATAAAAGGACGACCGGCAGTGTAACCTCGTTTCCCGACGGGGGAATACTCCCGTAGGGACCGTGCTGAATTCCGTGGAATCTCCCCCTGACCACGACCCTTTTCCCTTCCACCAGGATCTCATCCGCGGTCAGTTCGTAAAGGGGGAAGGCCTGCTCCACGGAAAGGTTGAGATCGATAAGAGATGGTTTGTCCCCGGCGATAAACCGGGCAAACATTTCCCCGGTTTTCGGATTTCCGCTGATGGTTTCCAGAAATTCCTCTACGAGGGCCCGGTTGTTTCTTGCATCCTCAAAGGAAGAGGTGTTCACGATGTTGACGCAGACAAATTTCCATTTCCCGTCCCGCTTCTGCTTAATGAAAAAGGCATTGTTGATGGCCTCGATCCTCCATGGGTTCTGCTCGTCTGTGGAAACGTGACGTTCCAGGTAGGTGGCATATGCTGCATTGCCGTAAACCTGGATTTCGATGTCCGTCTTTTCGCTGCTGAACCCGCGGGGGCCTTCCGTATGGAAGCTCTGAGAGAGAATTGTTTTCATGTTCTCCCATCCGATCATTCCGTTGAATGCATTTTTGCTCGTCACAAAATGCCGGGTGTATGGTTCCTGGAGCCAGCAGCTTTCAAAGAGTTCCCAGTCTTTATCGAGGAATGCTCCCATCTCCGTACGGATCAGTTTCTCGATGGCTTTCTTTTCAGCCAGTTCCTTTTTATCCTGCCCGGATGCCAGGCAGGCAAAGGAAATACACAGGAAGGCGATGCTGATTCTTTTCATTATCTTGCCGGATTGATAAGGTATATAAGATACCACGATATCGGGTCAATGTCAATACGCCTGAAATTATTTGAGCTTCTTTTATGAGATATTTTAACTTTACATAGCCTTTTCATAAACCTAACATATCATCCGATGGCAGCAGGAAAAAATCCATTGATCCCCGCTTTGATAACGTTGCTTTTAAGTGCTTGCATCCGGGATTATTCGGGGGACCCGGGATTGGAACGAGCCCTTAACATACATCGGAGGCTGTTGACGGTGGACAGTCATACGGACACACCGCTCAGGCTCTTCAGGCCCGGGACCGACCTCGGACGGCGATCGGACCGGGAGAGCTTGGGGGGAAAGGTCGATTTCCCGAGGATGGATGAAGGGGGACTCGATGCCGTGTTTTTTGCAGTATTTATTGGACAGCGGGAACAAACCCCGGAGGGAAACGAATATGCGGTCCGCCGGGCACTTATGATTTTCGATTCGATCCATGCCGAGGTGAAAAGGAACGCCGACCGGGCCGAAATTGCCCTGACGGCAGCCGATCTACGTATAATCAACAGGAAAGGGAAAAAGGCTGTTTACATCGGCATTGAGAACGGCTTTGCCCTGGGGAGCGAAATTTCCATGCTGGAAAGGTATTACCGGCTCGGCGCGCGGTATATGACCCTGTGCCACACAAGCAACAACGATATATGCGACTCCTCCACAGACCCCGAAGGTCCGGAACATGGGGGATTGAGCTCGTTTGGCCGGCAGGTGGTCGCCGAAATGAACCGGCTGGGAATGATGATCGATGTCTCCCACATATCCGACGAAGCATTTTACGATGTGATCGGGCTGAGCACGGCACCTGTGATCGCTTCCCATTCCAACACTCGGAAGGTCTGCGACCATCCCAGGAACCTCAGCGATGATATGATACGGGCGCTGGCCGATCAGGGAGGGGTGATACAGCTATGCCTGGTAAGCGATTATACGGCGGTAACGGGCCCTTTCCCGGAAAGGGACTCTGCCAGGAATGCCGTCCGGGAGAAATACGGGGACTGGAATGATCTGGATGACAGTACCCGGAACCTGTTCATAGCCGAATGGTATGCCATCGACGAAACCTTTCCTCCCCGGCTCGCCAGCGTTGCACAGTTCTGCGACCACGTCGACCACGTGGTTTCCCTGGTGGGAATAGACCATGTGGGATTCGGCTCCGATTTTGACGGAGGGGCCCAGCTTGAGGACTGCCGCGATGTAACGCAACTGCCGGCGATCACCCTGGAACTGCTCCGAAGGGGCTACTCCAGATCCGACCTGCAGAAATTCTGGAGCGGTAACCTCATGCGGGTCATGCGCGAGACGGAACGGACAGCCCGTCATCTATAAACCCCGCCCACTGCCGGAGGCATTCTTAAACAAGGCGCCTCTAAAAGATCGGCACCTTCGGGATGTCAAAACGCTGCTACATCGCTATCGCAATGTCAGGCAGCTTTTTTAACAATCCCTCAGGTGCCACACCGATATTTTGCAGCGCCGGTTTAAGGGATGCTGACGGCAGGCGGGGTTTATAAAAAAAGGGCTGCCGCTTGCGGCAACCCTTTTTAAACCAACCAATAACTAATAACTAGATCATGAACCAAATTTCTTGCTCACTTCCGCCCAGTTGATCACGTTCCAGAAGGCCTCGATGTATTCCGGCCTGCGGTTCTGGTATTTCAGATAGTAAGCGTGCTCCCAGACATCCAGGCCCAGAACGGGGGTGCCCTTCACATCGGCAATGTCCATAAGAGGATTGTCCTGATTGGGCGTGGATGTAACCACCAGGCCGCTGCCGGTCTTCACCAGCCATGCCCATCCCGAACCAAACCGGTTGGCCGCTGCGTCAGAGAATTTTTTACGGAATTCCTCAAAACCGCCGAAACCCTTGTTGATGGCCTCGAGCAGATCGCCATCGGGCTGACCGCCTCCCTGGGGACCCATGATCTCCCAGAAGAGGTTGTGGTTGAAATAACCGCCCCCGTTGTTCCGGACCGCTGCACCGTGGCTGCCGGCTGCAGCCAGGATATCCTCAATGCTCTGATCCGCAAGGGCACTGCCTGCGACCGCGGCGTTGAGCTTACTGGTATATCCAGCGTGGTGCTTTCCGTGGTGAATTTCCATGGTCCTCCCGTCAATATAGGGTTCCAGGGCGTTGAAATCGTATCTTAAATCGGGTAATTTGAATGCCATTTTCTATTGTTTTTTAAATTCGATGACAAATATACTATTATTTAGACTAATTAAAAATAGTATGAGGATTTTAAGGAATATTTAACTTGTCCGCTGAGTAATGTCTCCGGGAGTGAACCGTTATCTCATTGAGATCATTGCCCCGCAGGAGGAACAAACAAATACGGTATGTTTTGGTTTATTATTAAATAAATCTCAATATTTACAATTCTTAAACTTAAACGATAGGAGAACAAAGCGATGAAAAAAGTCAACCAGATCATGAGTGCGTTGGCCATCCTTTTTACTGCTGCAATGTTTATTTCAATGACCCATACCTTCCAGGAACCTGCAAAAGCCTGGGAAGTTCCTGCCAGGTATAAGAACATGGAAAACTCCATGAAGGCCGATGACGAATCGCTCAGAATCGGCAAAATGCTGTACACCAAGAGCTGTGCATCCTGCCACGGTAAGACCGGCCTCGGCGACGGGATCACGGCACGGGGACTTTCAACCTACCCGGGCGATTTTTCCGGTGCGGCTTACCAGGGGCAAAGCGACGGCGAGCATTTCTACAAGACCAAGTTCGGCCGGGGAGAGATGCCCAGGTATGAAAACAAGATCGCCGACGAAGACATCTGGCACATCGTAAACTACATGCGGACCTTTAAGAAGTAATCCGGAACGGGATACGGTTTTTTTTAACCGGGATCCCGGGAGTCGTTTCCGACAATTCCTCCGGTCTTTGCCGGCAGATTATGGGAGGCGCCGTGTTAATAATAGCCTCCCCGGTGCAGGGGTCGGTTTCGAACGGATTGTTCTAATCCCCGTAGACGTGGACGGAATCCTGCGCGGAGGGCAGGTAGTTGATTCCGAACCAGCAGATCAGCAGGACGACAAAGGCAAGGCTGAGCGCCCAGAGGGGTGCCCTGACCTTCCTGGGCTGGAAGTGACGGAAATGCATATATACCAGGTAGGAAAGCCAGGTCAGGAATGCCCAGGTTTCCTTGGGATCCCAGGTCCAGTAATGCCCCCATGCCTCCTTGGCCCAGAGCGCGCCGAAAAGTAGTCCCAGCGTCAGAAATGAAAACCCGATGTATACCAGGTTGTCTGCCAGGTACAGGACTGCGGCGTTAAATTCCTTGAAATAGAGCTGATAGAGTCCCTTCAGGGCGACCAGGGATGATGCTGCAAGCAGGGCATATGAGAAAATGTATACGATCACATGGGGTATGAACCACGGGGACTGCAGTGCCGGCATCAGGGTTTTCGAGTAAGTTTCAGGGTGCAGGTAATTGATCGTCAGGAACAGGGTGGCCAGTCCCAGGGCATAGCCAAGAAACCACTTGTAATGCCAGCGGAAGTACGTAACAAACCCAACCAGGGGCAGGAAGAGGGAGTACCAGAGGCGTGTTTCACCCAGGGTCTTTAAGGGGGGACGGTCGAGATGGACCCAGAGAAGGACGATAAACACGGTCAGGACCAGCATCCCGGCCAGCACGAAGGATTGACCTGTCCGCTCGAGTGACTTTTTCCTTCCGGAGAAGTTCAACAGCGTAAACCCGGTAAGCCAGACCAGAAATGTTATACCGGCAAAAGCCGTGTAATTTAACCATTCCATTATTCCGGTTCTTTAATTGCCCTGCCCGTCCAGAAAAGGTATGCCGCCCCTCCGAAAAGCAGGAATATACCCGCATACACAACAGGCAGCCAGGGATCCCTGACGGCCTCTATCACCGATATTTTAGACCATTTGCCCATACGCTCATCGTATGATAGCTGGTAAAGTTTCCAGCCTTGATACTTATTAGGCTTATTGACCTCCAGTGTAACGGATTTTTCTTCGCCGTTTTCACCCTGTATGGTGATATCCGAGGAATATTTCTCCGGCTCGGGGAAGGTCATGACCAGGAAATTATGTCCTTCCAGGGGGAGATGCTGATGCATCACCCGGAAGCTGCCGCAGGAAATCCATCCATTCCGGGTATCGCCGGTCACCCGGTTGACGGCGTTTACCCAGGCTGCCGGGGCAGACCCTACGCTGTCCGCCTGGTAATACCTGCCGTGTGAGACCAGAGTACTCGTATAGAAGCTGTCTATCCTGAAATTCCAGTCCCCGACCGAAACCTCCATTCCCTCTTCGATCAGGACGATCGATTTACCGTCCTCGTTCAGGATCGTTCCCGTCATGCCGTCCATGACGGCAATTTTGGGATTATAATCCTCGATGTTGAAATCCACCAGTTTGATCGAGAAGGGCATCTCCCTGACCTGTCCGCTCCGCATGTCCATGCCCAGGTTCATCGGATCGTGCTTCTCCATGGTGATTATGTTAACCCTCTCCAGGTCGCCGGACCCCAGGTAACCCCCCGCAATGGCAATGTAAAGCCCAGCGTGGTTCAGCAGGAACCCCAGGTTCTTACGGTTGAAAGGGCTTGCCCTGCGGATGGCAACGAAACCCAGGATCATCAGGAAATAGAGTCCGGATACCATCATAAGCCAGGAATTCTTTACATGTGTGAGGCCTGTAAGAACCAGGTATTTGCTGGCATTCTGGTCGCCCTGTGGAATGAAGCCGAGCAACATAACCACGACGGCAAAAAACAGGATGGCCGAAACGGCTGCCGGGACGCTTGAAAGCCATTTTACAAAAGGTTTTTTCCCGAACCGGATGTATATGCCCAGCAGGAGCAGTGGGATTCCCGTGCCCACGGCCAGGTTAGCCGGCCACTGCAAAAGGGGTGCACCGCGTCCGCCCGACAGTACCTCGAAGATCAATCCCAGCAGGAAGAGTTCCAGAACGATCAGGAAACTCTCCCGGTACCTCCAGGGATGATCCCAGGTTTTACGCCCGGGCTTTGCAGCTTTTCGGTTCACGTCTGTTAATTCTTAAATATCAGGGTTCAAATATAGAAACATATTTCTTTCGGTTTGAGAACCAGAATCCTTTAAAAATAAAAGACTCCAGCAGGGCTGAAGCCTTTGAAGGATTTTTCGGTCCACGCATGCCTTTACGGGCACTGTCAACCGGTCATGGGCATATGACGTCTTCCGGATCAACGGGTCAACACAATCCGGCCCGAATCAAACATGTTTTTTGTCATTTTTGATCATGGATTAATCCTGTAATTTTGCTAACCAGACCAAGCCCTTAATAATTATTTAACATATGTCAGAAAAGAATGTTATCGTACCCAAGGCCAGGAATGAGCCGGTGAAGGAATACCGGCCGGGATCCCCGGAAAGGGAGGAACTGCAAAAGGCTCTTGACGAGGCCTATTCAAAAGTCATCGAGATTCCCAATTTCATCGGTGGCCGGGAAGTGAAATCCGATAAGGTCGTTCCGGTTTATCCACCGCATGATTTGAACCACCGGATAGGGAGCTATTACCAGGGCGGGGCAGAGCACGTAAGTATGGCCATCGAAGCAGCACTGGCAGCGCGGGGGGACTGGGCTAGCATGGACTGGAAACACAGGGCTGCCATTTTCCTGAAGGCTGCCAGCCTGATCGCCGGTCCTTACAGGGCCAAACTCAATGCAGCCACCATGATAGGCCAGTCCAAAACGGTGCATCAGGCCGAAATAGACTCGGCCTGTGAAATCATCGATTTCCTGCGTTTCAACGTGCAATTCATGGAGGAGATCTATAACAGCCAGCCCGAATCTACCCCCAGGACGTGGAACCGAATGGAGCAACGACCGCTGGAAGGGTTTGTCTTTGCCCTGACCCCCTTTAATTTCACATCCATTGCGGGGAACCTTCCGACGGCACCGGCCATGATGGGCAACGTGGTGGTCTGGAAAGCCTCCAAGACCCAGGTATATTCGGCCCATGTTCTGATGGAGGTATTTCGCAAGGCGGGTGTTCCGGACGGGGTGATCAACCTTGTATTTGCCTCCGGTCCCGTCATGGCTGAGGTCGTCCTGAACCATCCTGATTTTGCAGGTATCCATTACACCGGTTCCACCGAAGTATTCCAGGGGATATGGAAAACCGTCGGCAGCAACATACATAAATACAAGACCTATCCGAGGCTGGTGGGGGAGACCGGGGGAAAGGATTTCGTGCTGGTTCATAATACGGCACCCGTAAAACAGGTGGTGACGGCCCTTGTAAGGGGGGCGTTTGAGTACCAGGGACAGAAATGTTCTGCCGCTTCCAGGGCATACATTCCGGAGAGCCTCTGGCCGGAAGTCCAACAAGGGTTGCAGGCCGACCTTGGTTCCATTAAGATGGGGCCTCCGGAGGATTTCAGCAATTTCATGTGCGCGGTAATCGATGAACCTTCCTACGATAAACTGGAAGGCTTTATCGAAAAGGCCAGGGAGGATAAGGAGGCAGAGGTGATCATGGGAGGCCGGTGCGACAAGTCCAAGGGATATTTCATCGAGCCAACCGTTATACTCGCAAAGGATCCGCATTACATCACGATGGAAGAAGAGCTGTTCGGTCCCGTGTTAACCGTCTACATCTACAAGGACGAATCGTGGGAGGAAACCCTTGATCTGGTGGACGGAACCTCCAACTATGCCCTGACGGGGGCCGTCATGGCAACGGACCGTTATATCATCGAGTCCGCTACCCGGCGATTGAACCATGCTGCGGGGAATTTCTACATCAACGACAAACCCACGGGTGCCATCGTCGGGCGTCAGCCCTTCGGAGGGGCAAGGACTTCGGGAACCAACCACAAGGCGGGATCGGCCCTGAAC
>CAZNQG010000111.1:0-11044 GCA_964575235.1 uncultured Bacteroides sp. | reverse complement strand
CTGCTGCTTCACGGGATCCTTTCCTGGATGTTCAGGGTGGATGTGGATAATTTCCTCATCATATCCGTGGCTCTTTCCATGTCGCCTCCCTTCGTTCCGGCCGTGGCATCCTCGCTCAGGAACCGGGATGTCATTCTGCCCGGGATGATCATCGGGCTCATCGGATATGCGGTGGGTAATTACCTCGGGGTGCTGATGGGGTACCTTGTACAGGGACTGGGCTAGTTCATATTACGGATGATTTCACTGTACTCCTCGAGTGACCGGAGGGTTTCAAAGGACTCTTCCTCCTCCAGGTAGGCTTTATCCGGAAGCCCGTTTTCGACCGCCTTTTCAAGGGCCCGGAGGGCTTCCCTGTCTTGTCCCGTTCGTGCACGTGCAACGGCGAGCCAGTAAAATCCGATCCATTCGTCCGGTTCGAAACTGCACCATGCTTCCAGGTAACGGGCTGCCTGCCAGGGTTCCTGAAGTTCCTCCATGTGAATGTTTGCCCAGTCCAGGCAGTTGCGCCTGGTGTAGTCGTATTTCCGCATGGCCGATTCCCGGCTCAGCATTTCCTTTGATTTCATTTCCTTTTTTACCTTCCGGCCCTGTTTTTCCCACCACGCGGGCGGCTTCAGCATATCCATCTGCATGTACATGGCCCGGTCGATTCCCTTCAGCGCGAGGGCTATGGAGTCCTGGAAACGCCGTTCGCTCAACCGGATCTTCTTTGCGACACGTTCGTATTTTTTCCGCTCCCTGCCGCCGGGGAAGCGGGAGACTAGATCAAGCCACTCCGGGTCTGAGGCGTCGAACAGGGGATGCTGCACAAGGAGGTCCCGTGTCATTTCCGCCTCCCGGAGCCTTTGCTGGCTGAGCATGGAATCTAGGTAGGCATACATGTCGGACCGGATCCGTTCCAATTCAAGGCTGTCGAGCTTCATTTTGCCCGTGTTGTGCCAGTGAACGAGCACCTGTCCCAGGGCCCTGTCCATGGCCACGCTGTCCGGCCAGTCGTGCCTGCCTTCGAAGATCACCATCCAGGCCGGTGTGCCCCGCTCCCGTGCAATCCGGACCGTTTCGGTGGCTTCCAGGTAATTCATGTCCATCCTTCCGTAGATTCCCGTATAGAACGGGAGATCGAGTTGTTCGGGTCCCCCGAGCGGCGATGCGCCGGCACCGCATGCGATCACGGCGGCACCCAGCCTTTCGCGGCTGTATACCGGTGCGTACCTGCCGCCGCCGGAAAAGCCGCAGACCACCAGCCGGGAGGTGTCCGGATTGAACCTCCGGATCACATCGGGGATCGTGGCGTCCAGGGCATCCCGGTAGAGGTGTATGGGACCGTTACGGCCGTTGTTGGAGCAAGCGAGGATGAAACCGTAATGCTCGGCGAGTCCCTTGTAAAGACCCACCGGCAGTTTTCCCCTTGCCCCGGGCTCCAGGAATACCAGGAGGGGATGGGAGTCCCCCGCACTAACCGGCAGGTACAGGCTGTAGGTCTGTTCCGGGTGCTCCAGGCAGGCAAGCGTATCGACGACAATGCCCCTGGGAACATCCCCGGAGCCATCTGTGCGACCCGGGAGTAAAAAAAGGGTTACCGTGGTGATTATGAGTATATTCGCAAGCATCCGGAATAAAATTAATATTTTATAACATAACGGAAGCCACTTTACATTTATTAAATTCGCTTCAGTTTGGATTTGAAAGCGGATGGGAATACTGATCACCCATATCAAATCGCTTTTGCTTACGGAGTATACACCGGCGGCCATGGCGGAGGGACGGCAGATGGAACGGCTGAACGCCCTGGACGATGCCTGGCTGCATCTGTCGGGCACTGAGATCGCGGACTTCGGGAGCATGAGAAACCTCGACATTTCGGCCTTCCGGAAAGGGGACCCGGACCTGGATGTGATCTCCGCGGCCCGCAAGCTGGTGATGCCGGCCTTCTGCGATTCGCATACCCACCTGGTATATGCAGGCAGCCGCGAACGGGAATATACCGACAAGATACGGGGATTCTCATACGAGGAGATCGCCGGGCGCGGAGGAGGCATTCTGAATTCAGCAGCCCTGCTCCGGGAAACACCGGAAGACCAGCTCTATGATCAGTCCCTCGCCCGGGCCTGGGAAATCCTCCGCATGGGAACCGGTGCCGTCGAGATCAAAAGCGGGTACGGGCTTGAGACGGAAGCAGAACTGAAAATGCTCCGCGTGATCCGCAGACTCCGTGAGACAACCCCCATGGAAATCAAGGCCACCTTCCTGGGAGCCCATTCCTTCCCGCTGGAATACCGGGATAATCCGGACCGTTACGTGGACCTGGTGGTGGAGGAAATGATCCCCGAGGTCGCCGCCGGAGGACTGGCGGATTTCATCGATGTGTTCTGCGACCGGGGATTTTTCACCGTGCCACAGACCGAACGCATCCTGGAGGCCGGGATCGAAGCCGGAATGAAACCCAAGCTGCATGCGAACGAGCTCGATTTTTCAGGCGGGATACAGACGGGCGTAAAATACGGGGCGCTTTCCGTGGATCATCTTGAATTTACAGGGGAGGAGGAGATCGAATGCCTGCTGGGATCGGGGACCATGCCGACCCTGCTGCCCGGGGCTTCGTTCTTCCTCGGCATGAAATATGCCCCGGCACGGCAGATGATCGATGCGGGACTCCCCGTGGCCCTGGCTTCCGATTTCAACCCGGGAAGCTCCCCTTCGGGGAACATGAAGCTGGTGATGTCGCTGGGATGCATTCAGATGCGTATGCTCCCGGCCGAAGCCCTGCACGCGGTGACCCTGAACACGGCCTATGCAATGGGTCTGCAGGAGACCCACGGCAGCATCTGCCGCGGCAAGCGGGCCAGCGTCATCATCACCAAGGAGGTTCCCGGATTGGATTACCTGCCCTATGCCTACGGCAGCGACCTGGTGGATACGGTAATATTGAACGGAAAGGTTGAGCATCGCTCAGATTTGAATATTTTGGAATCGGATGAGAATTGAGCCGCCTTTAAAATCTTTGATTTTGCAGCGGCGAAATCTGCATCCGATTCCTAAAAACAAAAGCAGATGAAGCAGATTATAGAATGCGTCCCGAATTTCAGCGAGGGGCGGGATATGGGGGTGATCCGCCAGATCACCGGGGAAATCGAGTCGGTCGAGGGCGTGAAATTGCTGGATGTGGATCCGGGCAAAGCAACCAACCGCACGGTGGTCACCTTTGTGGGGGAACCGGATGCCGTTGTGGAAGCAGCTTTCCGGGCGGTCGAAAAAGCCGCCGTACTGATCGACATGCGCAAACACAAGGGAGAACACCCGCGTTTCGGGGCCACGGATGTCTGTCCCCTGGTCCCCGTTTCCAACATCAGCATGGAAGAGACCGTGGAGCATGCAAGGAAGCTTGCCGAGCGCATCGGCAGGGAACTTGAGATACCCGTATATTGCTATGAGTCAGCGGCTTTGAGCAAGCAGCGAAAAAATCTGGCAAGGGTTCGCAGCGGGGAGTACGAAGGCCTGAAGGATAAACTTTCCGACCCGGCCTGGAAACCCGATTTCGGTCCAACAAAGTTCAATCCCACTTTCGGGGCCACGGCCGTCGGGGCACGGGATTTCCTGGTAGCATACAACATCAACCTGAATACCACCTCTTCCCGGAGGGCGAACGCCATCGCCTTCGATGTCCGTGAACGGGGGAGGGCCAAGCGGAAGGGAGATCCCCTGACCGGGGAGGTCGTACGGGATGAAAACGGGGATCCCGTCATGAAGCCCGGATCGCTGAAGGCCGTCAAAGCCATCGGATGGTACATCGAGGAATACGGGATCGCCCAGATCTCCATGAACCTGACCAACATTTCCATAACCCCCGTCCACGTGGCTTTCGACGAGGTATGCAGAAGCGCCGAGGCAAGGGGCATACGGGTGACGGGCTCGGAACTGGTGGGACTGATCCCGCTGAAGGCCATGCTGGACGCCGGTAGATATTTTTTACGCAAGCAGCAGCGTTCGCTCGGGGTATCGGACCGGGAACTTATTAAGATCGCCGTCAAGTCCATGGGACTGGACGACCTCTATCCCTTCAAACCCGAAGAAAAGATCATCGAATACATGATAGCGGAAGGAGGCTCCCCGCGCCTGGCCGATAAAACCGTGCGGGATTTCATGGAAGAAACCGCTTCCGAGTCCCCCGCCCCGGGCGGCGGTTCCGTCGCAGCCTGCATGGGTTCCCTCGGCACGGCCCTGGGCACCATGGTAGCGAACCTGTCCGCTCATAAACGGGGCTGGGACGAGCGTTGGGAGGAGTTTTCTGAATGGGCAGAGAAAGGGAAGGCGATCCAGGAGGAATTGATGCGACTGATCGACGAGGATACAAGGGCATTCAACCGGCTCATGGCTGCTTTCGGATTGCCCAAAAATTCGAAGCAAGAGGCACAGGCACGGGATGAGGCCATTGAGGAGGCGACCCGGCAGGCCATGGAGGTCCCATTCCGGGTCATGAAAACGGCTGCCGGTTCGATGGAACTGCTGAAAACGATGGCCGAAACCGGCAATCCCGCATCCGCATCCGACGCCGGGGTGGGAGCACTGGCCGTACGGTCGGCCGTACGAGGTGCCTGCCTGAACGTAAGGATCAATGCCGGGGGACTGAAAGACAGGGAATTTACGGGACGGGTCCTGCAGGAGAGTGAAGCCATTGAAAATCGTGTTATAAAGCAGGAAGAGGAAATACTAAATATCGTTGCATCAAAGCTTTAGAATGAATCTAAATAGTAAGATATATTCACCTTTATAATAAATGTATCTAAAACCCTGTATTCATGGTGCTTTCAAGTCCAACATCTTCCCGAAATCCTCGGTATATCAAGATAACGATTTTAAAAAGCTGTTAAAGAACAGGCATTTCTTTCCTCAATTGCAGATATAATGCATGATTCACGCATTTAATAATTTCTTAATATTTTTTTGAATCATGAGATTTTTTTTTAGTTTTGATGCCATGAATATTTAATTTAACCACTGTTTTATTAAACCTAAAATTTTTATCTATGAAAAGATTTACGACTTTGCTGGCACTTTTTGCGCTTGTGGGCTTTCAGCTCTTTGCGCAGAGGGTGCAGATCACAGGTAATGTGACCAGTTCAGAGGACGGGGCCGCATTGCCTGGGGTATCAGTTGTGGTGAAGGGGACTACGATTGGTACGGTAACGGATTTCGAAGGAAATTACATGCTTGCTGTACCCGAAGACGCAACCACGCTGGTCTTCAGCTTCATCGGTATGGTTTCGCAGGAATTGGCGATTGCCGGGGCGACGACCATCGACGTGGTGCTGGAACCCGATGTGGTGGGTATAGATGAAGTGGTTGTGACCGCCATCGGTATTGCCCGGTCGGAGAAATCACTGGGATACAGTGTTCAGGAAGTGGAATCCGAGGAGATTTCACGGGCGAACACCTCCGATGTGATCAACTCCATAACGGGCCGTGCGGCAGGTGTAACCGTCAACAATTCTTCGGGTACGCCGGGTTCTTCCGTGTTCATGACCATCCGTGGTAACGCTTCCATCACCGGAAACAACCAGCCGCTGTTCGTAATCGACGGTATGCCCATTGTAACCGGGTACGGAGCCATGGCTGTAACGAACCGGGACCCCTATACCACGGGAGGTACCAACTCATCCAGCCGCAGTATCGACCTGAACCCTGAAGACATTGCATCCATGACGATTCTGAAGGGCGGTGCCGCCACAGCACTCTACGGTCTGAGGGCTGCCAACGGCGCCGTCGTCATTACGACAAAAAAGGGTGCCCAGACCGCCAAGCGGATGAACGTGGACTTCCACACATCGGTCGGGTTTGACCGCGTATCCCAGCTTCCTCCCATGCAGAGTACCTTCGTGCAGGGTAACGACGGACAGTGGACCAGCGGTTTCCAGCGCAGCTGGGGTCCGAATGCAGACACCCTGCAGTACGATACCACAACCGACCCGGATTACAAATGGGATGAGAACGGTATGATCGTGGGCCAGAGCGACCCGAACGCCAACGGGATCCCGGTGAAGATGTACGACAACTACGACATCTTCCAGACGGGTATAACCTATAACAACCGTCTGAGCATTTCCTCCGGGAACGACCAGTCCACCTACTATTTCTCGGTTGCCGACATCGAGCAGTCGGGTATCCTGCCGAAGTCCCAGTTCGGCCGTACCAACGTCCGCTTGAATGCTTCATCGAACCTAACCAAGTGGCTGAAGGTGTCGACCAACATGTCCTACTCGAATTCAAGGGCGCACCAGCTTCAGCAGGGATCCAACACCTCGGGCATCATGCTCGGCCTGGTCCGGACCCCGCCGTCTTTCCACAACGGGGCCGGATACGAATTCCCGGACGGAACCCAGCGTACCTACCGCCACGGCGGAGGTTACGACAACCCCTACTGGACCGTCAACAAGAACGGAATGGATGAGAAAATCGACCGTTTCATCGGGAACGCGATCCTGAACTTTACCTTTACCGACTGGTTCAGCGCATCCTACAACGTGGGTGTGGACACCTATACCCGCGATGTCAAGGATATCCTTGCCATCGGTTCCAGGTCGAGGCCTGCGGGTGCGGTTGAAGAGCGATCCCGTATTTCCAAGCAGTTCAACTCCGACCTCCTGCTGAACTTCCACCGGACCTTCGGTGATCTTGATGCGGGACTGACCCTGGGCAACAACCTGTTCAGCACGGGTTGGAAACAACTCTTCGGAGATGCCAACGGCCTGGAGATACCTTATTATTACAACCTTGCCAACTCGGCCGACAACCAGACCGGTGTGGATGAGGAGAGCTACCGTACGGCTGCCCTGTTCTTCGACATGCAGCTGGCCTATGCGGACATGGTCTTCCTCGGTGTGACGGGGCGCAACGACTGGTCCACCACCATGCCCGAGCAGAACCGCAGTGCATTTTATCCTTCATTCAGCCTCGGCTTCGTATTTACGGAGATCCCAGGCCTGAAGGGCAACAATATCCTTTCGTTCGGTAAACTGCGCGGATCCTGGGCCAAAACGGCGAACATCGCCACCCCGTACAACACCACCAACTATTTCTTCGGTGCAACCTCACGTGACGGCTGGACCAACGGTGTTGGTTTCCCCTGGATGGGAACGACCGGTTTCGAAGTTAACTACACGCTCGGTAACCCGGACCTGAAGCACGAGTCCATGGCTTCCTTCGAGGTGGGTGCCGACCTGAGGTTCCTGCTGGGACGCCTGGGCGTGGACTTTTCGTATTTCAAGAATACGAACACCGACCTGTTGCTCAGCGTTCCGATTGCTGAATCCTCCGGGTTCGGGGCCGTTTACATGAACGCAGCCGAGATGGAATCCGAGGGATTCGAGGTAACCCTGACCGCCAAGGTGCTGACCGGGCAGTTCACCTGGGACATCCTTGCCAACTGGACGAAAATGACGAACGACGTCATCTCGCTGGCAGAGGGTGTGGAGAGCATCGGCATCGGCGGTTTCACCATCCCGCAGAACCGCGTGGTTGCCGGAAGGCCCTACGGGAGCATTTACGGGAACGACTGGTACAGGGATGAGACCACCGGGGCCATGCTGATCAACGACGACCCGAGCGATGCCTACCGTGACGGATACCCGATGACGGACACCCGACAGATGGTACCCGTCGGCGACGTTATTCCCGACTGGACGGGCAACATCACCAACAGTTTCGGCTTCAAAGGCGTAGGACTATCCTTCATGTTCGACATCAAGAAGGGAGGATGGATGTACAACGGTACGGGCTTTGCCATGAACTTCTTCGGAACGCATGAAAGGACCGTCAACCGCGAAGTATACTACACTCCGGAAGGAACGATTGATTTCGACCGTACGCCGGAGGAGAACCTGGTCGTCTTTGACGGGGTATACGGGCATGTTGCCAGCGACGGCTCACCCGTATCATCCGGGGTGGAAAACGTTACTCCCGTGGTTCTCGATGAAGACTGGTTCGAAGGATTCGGATCGAACTTCGGCGGCGGTGCGCAGACCGCTTCCATGGAACCAGCAGATTGGGTAAGGCTCAGGGAGATCACCCTCTCCTACGACATCCCGACGCAGAAGAAGGTCCTGGCAGGTGCCCAGATCTACTTCACCGGAAGGAACCTCTGGCTGAAAACCCCGTACACCGGCATCGATCCGGAAACGAACCTGCAGGGAGCGATCAACGGCCAGGGTATGGATTATTTCAATCAACCCGGGACCAAGACCTATACGATCGGTTTGAGATTATCCTTCTAGCTTGTTTAACCTGAAAAAATAAATCCTATAAATATGAAAAAGTTAAGTTTGAAATTTTCGAGGATCCTAAAAGCCGGATTGATCGTCGTATTGGTCGCTTTTATGTCATCCTGCGAAACATGGATCGATCCGGAACTTAATGTGGATCCGGCCGTTCCATCCGATGTGCCCATGTCCCTGCTGATCCCCACGATACAGCTCGACATCGGGTATAACAGCCTGGGCAACGACGTGGTCCGCACCACCAACATCTGGATGCAGATATTCGACGGCGTGGCCCGCCAGTCCTATACCCAGGGCAGGTATCAGCTCACGGCAGCGGATGTCAACAACCTCTGGGGGTCCATTTACACGGACCAGCTCATGAACGCCAAGATCCTGATCGAGAAGGCGGAAGACCAGGAATCTCCTTACAATGCCGCCGTTGGTCAGATTCTGACGGCATGTGCGCTGGGTATTGCAACCGACCTCTGGGTGACATTCCCTATTCGGATGCCCTGAAAGGCGAGGACAATGTCCTGGAGGCAGAGTTCGACACCCAGGAGGAGGTATACAATTCCATCTTCCAGCTGCTGGACGATGCCATTGCCAACCTGGAGAAACCTTCCTCGGAGAATCTAGTGGACATCGAAGGGGATGTATTTTACGACGGTGACCCGGACGCATGGCTAATGGCTGCACATTCCCTCAAGGCGAGGCATTTGCTGCAGCTTTCCAAGCCCAATGGGAACGCTGCCTATACAGCCGCCCTTGCGGAGGTTGCCGACGGATTCACGGGCAATGGCGACAACATGTCCTGCCCCTTTGCAATCACCAACCAGAACCCGCTGTTCCAGTTCATGGAGCAAAGGTCCGGCGACCTGGTGATGTGCTCCACCCTCCTGAACGAGATGGATGCCACATCCGATCCCAGGATACCGGAATATTACGCGGAAGACGGTGACGGGGGCTATTCGGGTTCCGACCCGGGTTCCGAGAACGACGCGGTTTCCCTTCCGGGTCCCTACATTGCCGGCCAGACGGCTTCGACGCACCTGATGACCTATGCGGAGCTTATGTTCATCGAAGCGGAATGCCTGTTGCAAACAGGAGATGCTGCAGGAGCTGCTACAGCCTACATTGAAGCGGTTGAAGCTTCCATTGACCAGTTGGGAGTCGACGGCGAAACCTGGCTGGATGACAACATTCGTTCGGAGGATGCAGGATCCATCACATTGAATAAGATCATCATGCAGAAGCGTCATGCCCTGGTTGGCCAGCTTCAGCCGTACAACGACTGGAGAAGGACCGGCATACCGAGCCTTTCCCTGGCTGCAGGAGCCACGCTGACGGCCATGCCGCAGCGCTTCCCGTATTCCCAGGACGAGGGCATATACAACCCGGACAACGTTCCTACGGGAATAACACTGATTATGCCATTATGGTGGGCAGAATAAAATCGAATCGAAACCTATAACTTATAATGAATAAGTAGCTATGAAAAAAATAACCAGATATTTGTTGATCTTTGCCATCGGGGGAGCGTTTCTTTCATCCTGTGAGGAAAGCAACTGGGACACGATGACCAAAGATTACGATAAAAGCAACACGACGTATTATATCCAGTTTCTGAACGCTAATGGATCTTTTGAAACAGATTTGGAAGAAGGTGTAGCGCTTGATATAGAAACCATTGTGGGGGTAGCATTACTCGGGCCTCCCCAATCCTCTGACGTAGTGATAACCCTCAGCCTTGACAATACGTCGACAGTTACCTCAAGTATGTACCAGCTGGAGGGCACTACCATAACCGTCCCTGCAGGAGGCACTTCGGGTTCGGTAGGTGTGACCTTCCTGGCACAGGAAATGCCGGAGAATGAGACTCTGCACTTCATACTCAACATGGATGTGGCCGGCGGGGAGGCAGCTCCTTCTGCATACCAGTTAGACTATTCGGTTTACCGGGTTCCGTGGTGTCCCCTTGACGACCTGAACGACATGGCCGGTACCTGGGATGGTGTGGATGACTGGGGCAACACTGAGAGAATGGTCACGACCGTTGACGGTGACAATCTCATGATGACCGGCCTGGGCAAAGTTTGGCTGTCCGACGTCTGGGCTGAATCAACCACGGCCTCGAGTCCGGTGATTATAACCATGAATTCAAATGGTACGCTGGTCATCGAGGAGCAGTACCTATGCACCACCTCATATGAGGGTGCTCCCTATGACTACTCGATGGTGGGATCGGGTACCTGGAACAACTGCACGAAGATCATGCACATCGAGTATGATCTGCATAATACTACGGATGGTTACTATCTGTCCGATTACGGATATGCTCCCATCCTGGTGGATCTTGTAATGAAATAGATCCTGTCTATAGGATATAAACCATAGATTGAGAAGCAGGGGCTGTCCCGTTCGGGGCGGCCCCTGCTTTTTGTCGTATACCGGTATTCAGGCCGGGATCCGGAAAAGAAAAGCTCTATCCCGCCTGCCTTCCGAGATTTAGTACTGCGGAAACGGCTCCGTATCAAAAGATTTTTTTAGATTTGGTAGAGTGAATCATTTACGAACCACTGCAGTAAACAACCTAAAAATCCATTCATGAGAAGATTTGCAATCATCACGGCACTCATTGTGCTCGCCGGGACCTCAATTCTCCGGGCACAGAACGTGCAGATCACGGGAAACGTGAGCAGTTCGGAGGATGGGCTTGGACTGATCGGGGCCTCCATCGTCGTAAAGGGGACCACCATCGTTACTGTCACGAACCTGGACGGGGATTACAC